>SXRG01000109.1 GCA_005793645.1 Burkholderiales bacterium | reverse complement strand
GCTGCTGCCAATGCGGCCATTGGCCAGGCTAAAACTGCCTTTTTTCCGACCCTGAATGTGAGCGCAGACGCGGGTCTGCGCGGTAGCCACTTGGCCCGAATTGCCAGCCAGCCGATCCACTTCTGGTCACTGGGACCTTCCCTTGCGTTGACCGTGTTTGACGCGGACGCGCGTCGTGCCGGCGTGTCTCGCGCCGAGGCCGAGCATGAGGTGGTCGTCGCAGAATACCGCCAGGCCGTTCTCGCCGCTTTTCAGGAGGTACAGGACAACCTGGTGGCTGCCCACGGATTGGCAAATCAGGCGGTGCATCAGGAATTGGCCCTGGTTGCTGCACGCCGTGCCAATACCCTCGCGATGGCGCAATATCAGGCCGGGACGATCAGTGGCCTCAATGTTCTGACGACACAACGCGCCGAGCAGATGGCCGAGATTCAGTCGCTGCGCGTGTGGGGACGGCGCATGGCGACTAGTGTGCAACTGCTTAAGAATGTGGGCGGAGGGATCTGATTAGAACGGGACTGGCGAGGTCACGGTGATTGATGCCCCACTGACTGGGTGGTTAAAATCCAGCTCACAGGCGTGCAGCAGCAGGCGTGGCGCGGCCTTTCGAACGGCATCGTCGCCATAAAGGCGGTCGCCGAGGATTGGGTGGCCAAATTGTAGAAGATGGACACGCAACTGGTGTGTTCGTCCGGTGAGCGGGACGAGGGCGAGGCGCGTGGCGTAGCGCTCGGGCAGGAGGGCGATCCGGGTGTAGTGGGTCTGCGAGGTTTTGCCGGTTTCGAAACAGACCTTTTGCCGGGGGCGGTTGGGCCAATCCCGGATTAGCGGCCAGTCTAGCACCCCGTTCGCAGCATCGACCTGGCCCTGAACGATGGCCTCGTAACGCTTGTTGACCTTGCGTTCCTCGAACAGGCGGCCAAAGGCTCCGGCCATTGTTGCGCCGCGTGCAAACAGCATCAGCCCCGAGGTGGCCTCGTCCAGGCGGTGAACCACCTGCGCATTGGGAAACGCGGCCTGCACTTGATCGGCCAGATTCATCCCCGGTGCGCGGCCGGGGACGGACAACAGATCGGCGGGTTTTTCCACAATGACGCAATGGGCGTCGTAGAAGTGGACAAGAAGATCAGACATGGCGGGCGCGTAACTGGCCACAACCCCCTTCGATATCCTGGCCGGCCGACTGGCGCAGGCGGGTAATGATGCCATTCTGATGCAGGAATCCGGCCATGCGGGAGGCGCGTTCGGGCGCTGGGCGACGGTAGGGCAGGCCTTCGCTGGCGTTGTAGGGGATGAAATTCATCATCGCGTATTTGTTTTTCAGCAGACGCACGATGCCGTCCAGTTCTTCGTCCGTATCGTTGATCCCTTCCAGCAGGGTCCATTGATACTGAATGGGGTAACCGGTCGTCCGGGCATAGACCTCGCCGAGTTCAATCAGTTCATCTGGCGTTATGTCCGGGGCCTTGGGTAATAGATTGCGCCGCAGGTCGGCTCGGGTTGTGTGCAGGGATAGCGCCAGGGCTGGCTTGACCCGGCCTTCCGGTAGTCGCTTGAACACGCGCCGGTCGCCGACCGTGGAAAAGACAAGATTCTTGTGGCCGATGCCGCCTTGCGTACCGAGCAGATCGATGGCCTCCAGAACCTTGTCCAGGTTATGGGCGGGTTCTCCCATGCCCATAAATACGACTCGAGTGACTGGTCCGAGACAGCGCGTGAGCACGACTTGAGCAATGATCTCGGCGCTGCCCAGTTGACGAATCAGGCCGGTTCGCCCGGTTTGACAAAAGGTACAACCCACGGCGCAGCCCACCTGGGTCGAAACACAGAGACCGTTTCCGGGTAGACGCACGCTTTCTACCGTCTGCCCATCCATAAGCCGAACCAGAATCCTTGCTGATCCGTCGGTGCTGTTTTCTTGCGTATGGATACGGGCCAGATCGGCCAGCGCATCGGCTAGTTGCGGCAAGGCACCACGCACGCTCAGGGGCAGAAAGTTGATGGCCTGGTGCCGCCGTGCGCCGCTGTCGAGTGGCCGCGCCGCAAGCCACGCACGCAGGATTCGATCGCGATGGATGGGAAGTGCGCCCTGCGCGTGCAGGATGTACTGGATATCCTCAATGTCTTTGAATTTCATGCGGCGATTGTATCGTGCGAGCCGCGAACGATTTCAGAACGCCCGAATTTGAGACAACAGGCACACTACGCCCTGTCCGAAATGCGCCTCGTGCTGGCGGACCGCTCAGCCGATAGAAGATAGCGGCGAACATTACTCGTTGGAAGACGAAAAAATCGAGGGAGGCTCAGAAGCCGGGCTCGCGATGTCGGGCCAAGTGACGTGGAGTCCAGGCGTGCGCGGTCTTGTTTACAAAGTGGGCGCGGGCGACATGGTAACTCGCATCGAAGCCGTAAAAATTGCGCTGCATCTGCTTGAGTTCTTCGGTGCGATAGGATGCCAGGGGTTTATCCGCCTCATCGGTAGCGCGTTGGAGTTGTTTTTGGCTGAGTTGGGTGGCGAACCCGGGGGAGTCTGCCCAGTGACAGGCTTGCGCAATTATCTGGGCATCAAAATCAGCGGGAGATAATTCACGGTCGATAAAACCAAGTCGTAGGGCTTCTGTGCTGCCCAAGGGCAGGCGACGATCCAGCAAACGGGTGTTGCCCATGCGGCGGGGCAGGCGGTAGGTCCAGAATTCAGAACCGTAGAGGTTCCCCATGTTTTTGTAATGCGGGTTGAGGATGACGCCTTTGCGTGCCCAGATGGCATCGCAGGCGAGGGCTAAAAAAGTGCCGCCAGCCCCGGCGTTGCCGTGCAGGGCGGCAAGGGTGAGGCGATCCGTGGTTTGCATGAGGGTTTCGCAAAGGTCATCCATGGCATTGATATTCGCCCAAGAGGTATCTGCCGGGCTTTCCGCTGCTTCGATGGCATTGAGATCTAGGCCGTTGCAAAAAAAATCGTGTCCGCCCATCAATATAAGGATGCGGGTTGGGCGCTGGCAGGCCATTAGCCAGGCCTCGCGCAAACGGATGCAGGATTCGGTATCCAGCGCGCCGTTGTACACATCAAAGTGCAGCATCCCGACGGGGCCGTGTTCCTCATAGTGGATGGGGTCAACAGGCGAGGCATCCAGGAGCGAAAGGGATAAGCACTCAGGAAAAAGTTGGGCGAGGGGGCGTTTGATCGGGTTTTTGCCTCGCCGGGCATGTCCGATCCAGATTGCGCCATCGTGGGTGGCGCGCACCAGTCCCTGGGCAGCCATGCCGAGCAGCGCGCCGGGTGCTCCCAGGGCGGGATAGGGCTTTGCGTTGTACACGCGAACCTGCTCGCCGAACAAGGTGTCGATGCGCCCCGGTGCTCCGTCGGCACTACGGATTTTGGCCAGAACCGTGGCCGTATCATCTAAGGTCCAGTCAATGCGGGCCTCCTGTCCGCGCAGGGCAGGGCGAGACTGGCCGTGCAGTTCGGGCCAGTCCGTTTGCGCTGTTGGCTGCCAGTGTCTACTGCAATAGTCAGGAAAATAGGCAATCGATTCGAGGACCGCCGACACAGCCGCTTCGGTCACTTCAAAACGGTAGAGACTGGATTTTGCCGCCTTACGCATGGCGAACTGCGCTGTTGCCCAAATGGGACCCGCATCCATTTCGGCTGTGGCTTGTAATACAGTCACGCCCCACGCGACTTCACTGTTGAGGATCGCCCAGTCAAGGGCGCTGGGGCCGCGGTCGCCGGGAATGCCAGGATGGAGGATTAAACAGGGCAGGGAGCGCCAGATTGACTCTGGAATGGCGCGTTTTAAAAACGGTGCCAGAATCAGGTCGGGGCCGAACAGGGTGACCGCTTCGGCAGTCACCCGATCATGGATATCGAATTCGACTGAGACCTCGTGGCCGCACTCGGTTAGTTCAACAAAGAGCCGCTGGGTGAGGCTGTTAAAACTGTGGCAGAGGATAAGGATGCGCATCGCTGGCTCGCGATCAGCAAATGCGTGGCAGTTGTTCGCCAGAAAGCCAGTCCACCATGCGTCGACCGCCAAAGCGAGTCTGCATTTGGACGAAACGGTTGGGATCGGCGGTGATTGTTCCGATGATCGCCGCTTCCCGACCGAGCGGATGAGCGCGGAGAACTTCCAGCGCGGACGGTGCCGAATCGGCCGCACAGACGACGATCAGCTTGCCCTCGTTGGCGATATTGAGTGGGTCTAGACCCAGGAGTTCGCAGGCGGCTTCGACGGCGGGCTTGATGGGAATCGCGGATTCAAACAGCGTGATACCGACACCGGCTTGCGTGGCGATTTCGTTCAGCGTGGCCGCCAAGCCGCCGCGCGTGGGGTCACGCATCAGTCGCAGTTCGATTTGGCTGGCGAGCAGGGCGGCCGTGAGACTATTTAAGGGTGCGCTGTCAGATACGATGGGCGCGTCAAAGGCGAGGTTTTCGCGCTGGCTCATGATCGCCATACCATGATCGCCGATGCTTCCCGAGATCAGAACGGCATCGCCGGGGCGGGCGTTTGCGCCGGAAAGGTCGATCCCGTCTGGTAAGACACCGATGCCGGTTGTGGTGATGAACACGCCATCGCCCTTGCCTTGTTCAACCACTTTGGTGTCTCCGGTGACGATTTGCACGCCGGCATGACGCGCGGCTTCGGCCATCGAACGCACGATGCGATCGAGATCGGCGAGCGGAAATCCTTCTTCGAGGATAAATCCGGCCGATAGCCATAAGGGTGTTGCGCCCATCACCGCTACATCGTTGACGGTGCCGTGCACCGATAGCGCACCGATGTCGCCGCCGGGAAAAAACAGTGGGGCAACAACATGGCTGTCGGTAGACATGACAAGACGACCCTGTTGCGAGGGCAGGACGGTGCCGTCGTTGCTTTGCGCCAGCAATTCGTTGCCCAGATGACGGGCGAACAGTTCGCGGATAAGTTGTTGCATGGCGCGTCCACCGCCGCCGTGTGATAGATCTACACGACCGTGTTTGAGATCGAGCGGTCGTGAATAATCAGATTTCATGAGGTTGCATGGCCTTGAGGATGATCTTTATGCCGACCGTAAGTGTAATGCGCTGCGCAACATCCTTCTGAAGAAACCATGCAGGAACCCATGGGTGAGTCGGGGGTGCAGACCATGCCAAAT
This sequence comes from Burkholderiales bacterium, assembly GCA_005793645.1. Lineage (GTDB taxonomy): Bacteria > Pseudomonadota > Gammaproteobacteria > Burkholderiales > Thiobacillaceae > QYQG01. The sequence goes on along the minus strand of SXRG01000109.1, from coordinate 11,475 downwards.
AGTTTGCAGTCGGTAGGGTGCTTGACGCCGCGCAGGATAGCGCCGCATTCACAGGATTTGTGATCCGGTACGGGTTGATAGGTCAGGTTAAAACGGGTTTCGGCATCGAAGGCGGCGAGTCGCTCGCGTATCTTTAAGGCGGAATAGGGCACTTCGCCAAGGCCTCGCCATTCAAATTGTTTGCGTAGTTCGAAACACTCCGCCACCAAGGCCTGTGCCTTGCGATTTCCTTCACGGGTCACGGCGCGGGTGAACTCATTTTCGACCCGATAGTTGCCCGTGTTCACCTGTCGTATCAGCATTAGGATAGCCTGCATGACATCAAGCGGCTCAAAACCCGCGATCACCACTGGTTTACGATATTCCTCGGCAAAAAATTCATACGGTTGACTGCCGATGACCGTAGATACATGCGCCGGGCCGATGAAGCCGTCGAGGGCGACGAGTCCCAGATCGCGTACCTCGGGGGAATCGAGGATATGGGTGATTGCTGCCGGGGTGAGCACATGACAGCAAAGGACAGAAAAATTTTGTAAACCTTCTCGTTCTGCGGTGAGCAGGGCGACGGCGGTGGGTGGCGTTGTGGTTTCAAAACCAATGGCGAAGAAAACCACCTGCCGGGATGGATTTTCTCGGGCAATCTTCAGTGCATCGTTCGGACTATAGATCATGCGAATGTCGCCTCGTGCCTTGTCTACCAGGGCCTTGGCGCGCAACAAGGACAGGCCGTTCGAGGCCGGTACGCGCAGCGTGTCACCATAGGAACAGAGGATGACACCGTGTTCGAGTGCCAGTCGAATGGCCAGATCAATGCGACCGATCGGCAAGACACAAACCGGGCAGCCGGGGCCGTGAATCATGCGTACATTGTCAGGCAACAGATCGGGGATGCCATAGCGGGCGATGGCGTGCGTGTGTCCGCCGCAGAATTCCATGAAGTGGTAGCGGCGATTGACTTCGACCGTCTTCCGAATCGCGCCGGCAATGCCTTCGGCGAGTTGTCCATCGCGGAATTCGTCGACAAATTTCATGGCGTGTCGTTAAGCTGTTGCCGGATCGACATTGAGGCCAGCTTCGGCCATCAGTTCCAAGGTCTTGCGGGCTTCGTCAGCGTCGAGTTTGGTGAGCGCATGGCCGACATGGAGGATGACAAAGTCGCCCACCTGAACATCCTCAACCAAGGCAATGGAGATCACTTTGCGGACGCCGGCGAGTTCAACTACTGCCTCGAATTCGTTGCGTACTTCAATGACTCGGGTAGGAATGGCAAGACACATATCATGACTCCTGTCGGGCGATCCAGGCTTGACCAAGCGCCAGGCCACCATCGTTGGGTGGGATTTGCCGTGCTTCGAATACCGAGAATCCGCGTGCACTCAGGGTTGAGCGTAGCGATTGGGTTAAGACCTGATTGAGGAAACAACCTCCGCCCAAAACGATACGGTTCAAATTGTGTGCTGCAGCGAGGGTTTGCGTCCAGTCCGCCAGCGCCGCCGCCAGACTGGCATGAAAGTGAGCCGCGCTGGTTTTTGGATCCTTGCTGTTGGCGAGCCGGTTGAGGAGGGGTAAAAGGTCAAGCTCGCCCTTCGGCCCGAGGGTGTAACTATTGGGCCAGATAGCGTGTGCTCCGGCTTTTTCCGCCAGACCTTCGAGTTGCATGGCGGCCTGACCTTCGAAAGACTGGATTGGGCAGATCCCAAGCAGGCCGGCGGCAGCATCGAAGTAACGCCCAAGGCTGGAGGTGGGTGGGCAATGCAGGTCGCGCTGGAGTATGTTTGCCAGATGGCTGGCAGCGGGTTGATCGGCAAAACGGGTTGCGATTTCAACGCTGCGACCCAGCTTGAATAAGGCCGCAGCGGCCATGCGCCAAGGTTCACGGGCCGCTTTGTCGCCTCCGGGCAAGGGGAGTGGTGTCAAATGGCCAATGCGGGTGAATTGGGCGCCATCGACGCACAGTAATTCGCCCCCCCAAGCTTGACCATCGGTTCCCAATCCAACGCCGTCGAGTGCGATTCCGAGTGTTGGCCCTGTCAGACCGTGTTCGGCCATGACAGCGGCGATGTGGGCATGATGATGCTGTATGCCGAGGGCGGGTATCTGCCATTTATCCGCCAGTTCCAGCGCCAGCCGGGTGCTGTAAAAATCGGGATGCAGATCGTGGGCGATGTATTTTGGCTGGACTTGCAGAATATCGAGCAAGTGGTCGGTGATCTCTTGGAGCATGGCACAGGTGGCCGGGTTGTCGAGGCTGCCGATGTGTTGCGACAGATAGGCTTCCTGGCCTCGGGTGACGCACAGAGTGTTTTTGAAATGGCCGCCGAGGGCCAGTATGGATGGCCCGTGTTTGGGCAGTCGAATGGCGCGGGGTGTGTAAGCTCTCGCACGGCGAATGAATTGCGCTTGGCCGTTTTCGAGCCGTAGCACGGAGTCATCGCAACGCACCACGATGTCACGGTCATGCATGAGAAAGGCATCGGCTATACTGGCAAGTCGGCTACGCGCTTCGCCGTTGTTGATGACGAGGGGCTCACCTCCCGGGTTGGCGCTGGTCATTACCAGGATGAGATTTTGCGGCGCATCCAGCCAGTCTGTACCCTCGGGTCGTCCGGCCGCTTCGTGAAACAGCAGCCAGTGGATTGGCGTATAGGGGCGCATCACGCCCAGCCAGGCAAGGCCGGGGGCGATTCCGGGGAATGCGGTATCGGTATCGGGCCGTTTGCGCATGAGGACGATGGGTCGTTCGGGTGAGTCGATTTGTTGTTGCTCGGCCGTCTCTGCTTCGATCCATGGGGCCAGCGAAGCCAGGTTGGCGGCCATTAACGCAAAGGGTTTGGCGTCGCGCTGTTTGCGTTCGCGCAGCCGTGCAATTGTCGCTGCATTGCGAGCATCGCAGGCGAGATGGAACCCACCCAAGCCTTTGATGGCGACGATTTCCCCGGCCTTTAGACGCGTGAGGGTGTCAGTGATAGGGTCGTCGACGGGGCAGCGGCCTGTCGAATTTTCAACCCAGAGTGCTGGGCCGCAGGCCGCGCAGGCGGTGGATTCAGCGTGAAAACGGCGGTCGGCCAGGTTCCGATATTCTTGTGCGCAGGCGGGACACAACGGGAATGGGGCCATGCTGGTCTGGGCGCGGTCATAAGGGAGTTGCCGGGTCAGTGTGTAGCGTGGGCCGCAGTGGGTGCAGTTGATGAACGGATAACGGTAGCGACGGTCAGTAGGGTTGAATAGTTCGGCCAGACATGCCGTGCAGGTGGCCGTATCCACGCCGATCATGGTAGTGGCCTGACCAGGTGTGCTGTCCAGGATGGTGAATTCGGACAAGCACGCATCCAGTGGTATGTCCGAGAGGGTGATTTCCTGAATCTCGGCTCGCGGTGGCGCGTCGGTACGCAGTCGTTGGGCGAATTGATCCAGCGTTGTGATTTCGCCTTGAACGACGCATTCCACCCCTTCTGCATCATTGCGTACCCAACCCGCCAAGCCCAAGCCAGTCGCGAGATGCCAGACGAAGGGGCGGAAGCCGACGCCTTGTACGGTACCGGTGATGCGCAGGTGGCGTTGGATCACTGGGTGGCGAGTTGGGTTTCCATCTCAGCCACGCGTCGTGTCAGCGCGGCGATGGAGTTTTTTCGGGTCTCTCGACTGGCGGTCACCCCGTTTTTTAACCAGGTCAGCCAGGTATCCATACCCTCGCCGTGGGTCGCCGAAAGCAGCATGACTTCGAGCTTTGGATTGACGCGCCGGGCATATTCGATGCACTTTGGAACATCAAAGTTGAGATGTGGCAGTAGATCGATCTTGTTGAGGATCATAAGATCGGCGGCGTGAAACATATCCGGGTACTTGAGTGGTTTGTCCTCACCTTCGGTGACCGAGAGAATGACGACTTTATGGGCCTCGCCCAGATCGAATGCCGCAGGGCAGACGAGGTTGCCGACATTTTCGATCAGCACCAGGCTGTCATCGGCAAGGGTGAGTTTTTCAAGGGCATGGCCGATCATGTGGGCATCGAGATGACAGCCTTTTCCTGTGTTGACCTGCAATGCCTGCGCGCCCGTCGCACGAATGCGATCGGCATCACAGCTTGTTTGTTGATCGCCCTCGATAACTACAAGGGGGACGCTTGTGCCGAGCCGGCGAATGGTTTCGACCAGAAGCGTCGTTTTGCCCGAGCCGGGGCTGGATACGAGGTTGATGGCAAATTGACCCTGTTCGGCAAAGCGTTGGCGGTTGGCGTTGGCGTAACGGCTATTTTGGCCAAGAATGTCCTGCTCTATTTGCACCATACGGGCTTGCGAAAGACCGGGTGCATGGGCGTGTGCAGGCCCTAAACCATAATGCAGTCCATGGGCATGTTCGTGCGTGTGGTCATGATCATGGGGATGTGCATGGCTATGCGTGGTGCCATCTGCATGGGTGTGTTCATGACTGTGTGGGTGCTCATGCGTATGAGCATCGCCCTCGATTTTCGTTTCGCCCTGGCCGCAGCCACATATCGTACACATGGTTACTTTCCTATTCCGCTAAAAGGTCCTTGATCCGCATCTCGCGTCCCGCCGTGATTTCAATCTGATAACTGCCGCAACGCGGACAGGGATCGAACAGGGCCTCGACCGGTATATCTGACGCGCACTGCATGCACCATCCTTGCCCGGGTACTTCAATAAATTCAACCTGTGCAGCGTCTGCCAGACTGCCTTTGAGTACCACCTCGAGACAGAAGCGCAGAGCATCTGGTTCGACACTCGACAGTTTACCGATTTCCAGGCGCAATTCAGTGACTCGCTGCAAACCCTGGGCGCGTGCAGTGTTCTCGACAATCTGCAAAACACCTTCAGCGAGTGACATTTCATGCATGAACAAAAAAGCCCGGCCATGGAGCCAGGCTTCCCCGATAAGATGAGGTCAGATAAGACCTGATAGCAATCCTGTACCGATGGTCGCAACGCCAGCGCCAATGATACGGGGTAGCCATACTGAACGGGCGAGGATGAAGTGACCGGCTAGCAAGCCGCTGATGTGTAGGCTCAGGGTTGCCAGAACCATACCCGTGAGTGTGGTGATGGCTTGGGCGGCGGGGATCTCGGTCCCGTGAGCGAGGCCGTGAAAAAGCGCGAAACCCCCGATTAGGCCAACAGCAATGCCTGTTGGTAGTTGCGTGCGTGTGGCCAGCAGTAGCCCAAGTGCCAACAGCGAGGCGGCGATCATGGGTTCAATTACAGTGAGCACAAAGCCGGTTAACCCGGCCAAGGCACCGATCACAAGAACGCCAGCAAAGACGAGAGGGGCTATCCAGATACGGCGACTGGCAAGTGCGCTCCATAAGCCGACCACGATCATGGCCAGCAGATGATCCATGCCGCTGAATGGATGTAGGAAGCCTGCGAGGAAGGCGGAAGATTCATGATGAAAGCTGGCATCGGCACCGATGTGTGCCCATGCCAGGGCGGGGGCGGCAAGAAGGACGGTGGTGGCAAGCATTCTGAATTTCATGGTCAGCTCCTAGAAAATCGGTAATTCCGGCATCGTGTTATGACAAGGCGACGGTCTGAGCGGCAAGCCGTGCGTCACAGGGTAATGTGGTTGTACGAGGTGTGGCCCGTATTCCAGACTGTTCGAGTTCGGTCAGGGTTGCAGTAATCAATTCGGGAAGTCGTGCGGCCACCTTGGAGGTCAAGGCCATACCTAGCTCCAGACTTTCGGGTTCGATACCAATCACGATGATTTCGCGCGGGGCCTCACCCGTAAGGATAAGGGTGGCCAAAACATCGGACAGGCCCACCTGATGTGGAGAGAGTTTATGACGTAGTCGGGCTGGAATTTCGTCGCCACGGAGGATGATAAGGCTACCCGGTGGCCGGCCAGCCCGAATCACATCCAGCATGATGAGAAGGTCAACATTGGTTAACGGCTCCAGCAATTCCATGCCGCATGTACCCCCATCCACCAATTCCACACCATCCGGGAAGGTGTAATGGCGATCGATGGATTCCAGTGCTCGCACACCCAAGCCTTCGTCCGAGAGCAGGAGGTTGCCCACGCCTAGAATGACAACGCGTTGAGGTATGCGGGAGGCTGGTGTGGTCATTATTTAAGCGCAGAAACTGGTGCCACAGCCATCGGTTGCCACGGAAATGGCATCCCGCCCATCGGCATCCACGATATGCACGGCACACGCCAGACAGGGGTCGAACGAGTGTACGGTACGCAAAATTTCGAGCGGTCGTTCCGGGTCGGCTACCGGATTGTTGAGTAGAGAGGCTTCGTACGGCCCTGGTTTGTCTTGCTCGTTGCGCGGTGCGGCATTCCAGGTAGTTGGTACAACGGCCTGATAGTTGACGATCTTTCCGTTGTCGATAACAACCCAGTGAGAGAGAACTCCCCGCGGAGCTTCGTGAAAACCGACGCCGCTGATTTCACCCTTCGGGAAGACCGGTTTGTTGAAGGTCTTGGTGTCGCCCTTGCCGATGTTACCGACCAGCAAGCTCCATTGGTTGGCCAGTTCATCGACCTGTACAGCACAGGATACCGCACGTGCGGCATGTCGCCCGATGGTCGAATGCAGCGCCGAGACCGGGATTTTGGTTTTTGCAATTGAGCCGGCGGTATCCAAGACATGAGTGAGCGTTTTGATGGTTGGTTGATGACCGGCGCCTACCATTGCTAACACACGGGCCAGAGGTCCGACCTGAGCGGGTTCGCCCTGGAAGGTTGGGGATTTGACCCACGAGTACTTTCCGTCATCTTGAAAATCGGTGTACTGCGGATTGGTTTCACCTTTGTACGGGTGGAGTGCACCCTTGCCACCCTTGTACCACGCATGCTTGACGCTTTCCGTGACATTATCTTTGAAGAAGGGGTCGCCAAAGCGGCTGATGGCCTTGTATTTGGCAGGGTCCCCATTGGGAACATGACCACCCGGCAGGGCAAACTTGGTGCCTTTGCCATCCAGGGGGATATCGGGAACCGACAAGTAGTTAGTGATGCCGGAGCCATACCCAAGCCAGTCGGCGTAGAAGGCGCCGATGGCGGCGACATCAACGACATAAACATTTTTGACGAAGTCGGCCAGTTCATCGATCCAACCTTTGACTGCCATCAGACGCTCGACGGTCAGAACCGATTGCGAGTCGGTGGCGATCGGATTGGCTACGCCGCCCACGGCTACATTCTGGATGTGTGGGGTCTTCGAACCCAGAATGGAAACGATTTTGTTGGCTTTGCGCTGGATTTCAAGCGCCTGCAGGTAGTGCGCCACGGCGAGCAGGTTTACATCAGGCGGTAGCTTCATCGCCGGGTGGCCCCAGTAGCCGTTGGTGAAGATGCCTAGTTGGCCCGTGCCGACAAATCCTGCTAGGCGTTGTTTGACCTGAGTGAATTCATGCTTGCTGTTGCCCTTCCAGCTCGACAGCGATTCGGCCAACTGTGCCGTCTTCACCGGGTCACCCTTTAGTGCGGAGGTAACATCGACCCAATCAAGGGCCGAGAGGTGGTAGAAATGCACAATATGATCATGCACAGCGTGGGCCAGGATAATTAGATTGCGGATGTATTGGGCATTGACCGGGATTTCTAGATCGAGCGCGTTTTCAACGGCACGAACCGATGCCATGGCATGTACGGTGGTGCAAACGCCGCAGATACGCTGTGTAATGGCCCAAGCGTCGCGCGGGTCGCGGCCAATCAAAATTTGTTCTACGCCCCGCCACATCTGGCCTGATGCCCAAGCCTTGTTTACTTTTCCGCCATCTACTTCACAGTCGATGCGCAGATGGCCCTCAATTCGGGTGATAGGGTCAATCGTGATGCGTTTACTCATTTTGCGTTCTCCTGATTAGCGGGCGGTCTTTGCCGGCTCAACCTTGGGCAGGATGGGCAGCCAGCGGACGAGGACGATATAGCCGAGGATTTCAGCCGCGATAATGCCAATGGTGACTAGCAGTTCGGGTAGCGATGGGAAGTAGTACCAGCCAGGACCAGTGTTGTAGCCGATGAGGAAGCCGTTAAGACGCAGCATCAAGGTGCCGACGATGAGTGATACAGCTGAGATCAGCAAACGGTCAGGGCGGCGGCGATTGGCTGGTTTGGCCAGAAGGATCACTGGCAGGATGAACCCCATCATTTCGATCCAGAAACACAGTGCCATGACATTGAACTTGAAAGCTTCGCCCCAAGCTCCGCGCCAAGTTAGGTCAACCGAGCGCATAACCAGGTAAACCACCAGAAATCCCCACATGACCTTGGACAGGCGCGTAATTAGATCCAGTTCAAAGGGTCGCTTGAACCCGGATGCCGAGAGGCAGGATTCAAAAATCACCACGGCGTAACCCACTGTAATTGCAGTCATCAGGAAAATGGCAGGTAGCATCAGGGTTTGCCAGAGCGGATTAATCTGAGTGCCAAAGACGATCAACAATGAACCAAGTGAGGATTGGTGCATTGACGGTAACAATACGCCTAGGCCGATGAAGAGGAACATCCATTTCGACAACTTCTGCTTCAGATCCTTGCGGCCGAATCGTTCAAGAAAGGCTGGCGAGAACTCGATCCACATCACACCGATATACAAGGTAATGCAGACAGCGACCTCAAACATGACCGAGTTAACCTGCGCCCAAGGCGGCATGAAGATATGCCAGGTATTCCAGTAACGACCCAGGTCGAAGATGACCGAGGCCCCGGCCAAGGTATAGCCAAATAGGCTGCCAAGTAATGCAGGGCGAACCAGCGGGTGATATTCACCCTTGTTGAAGATGTACACCATGAGGGCTATAGCATAACCACCGCAGGCGAAGGCTGATCCGGCCATCACATCATAGACGACCCAGATTCCCCAGCTGTAGCCATCATTAACATTGGTGACAGCGCCAATACCAAAAATGAAACGGATCAGGAGGATGACGGCCGCAATACCCGTGAGCGCAGCAAGTGTAAGGGTGACTGGGGTGATGAGCGGGCCGCCCAGGGGTACAGTTTTTTCAGCGTGACTGGACATGTTCATCTCCTATACCTTGTCCTCGTCATCCGGGCGTGAGGTGCGCTTGGCGGCGATTACCAATCCACCGAGCACCACAGCCGGGAATGCCAGCCAGCCGTACAGGCTGTGCTGCAGGGTTTCTGAGATACTCGCAAAAGACCGCTCTGGCAGTTCCGGCATCCCCAATTTCTCCATCGGTACCGCCGAGATCTTGAGAACCTGGGTTCCACCGAGTTCATGGTCGCCATAAATGCGAGGTAGATACTGCGCCTTGACCACGGTTTCATGCGTGTTTCCGCTACCAATCTGGCCGCGTTCGAATTTGGATATTGCCCCAGGTTTTAGGGCAACGCGGCGTTTAGCTTCTTGCATCAGCAGGTCTGTTGGGCCATACAGTGTGGCACCTGTGGGACATACTTGGGCGCAGGCTGAGTATTGGTACTTGTCACCGGTTTTCAGGTGGTTGCAGAGCTCGCATTTGACGATTTTCGGGAAGGGTGTGTCGTACTGGAATCGCGGTACGCCGAAGGGGCAGGCGACTACGCAATAACGGCAGCCGATGCAGCTTTTTTCGTCGTAGCTGACGATGCCGGTGACGGGATCTTTCTGCATGGCTGAAACTGGGCAGGCCGACACGCAGGAGGGATCGACGCAATGCAAGCAAGAGTGCTTGATGAAGGCATAGCCATCGGTTTCGCGATCTTTCTGCGTACCATTGCCATCCTTGTACATTTTGATCACATTTTTGGTCTTACCAGAAAGATCCTTGGCGGTATCCCAGAGGTGATCCTCAGTTGAGAATTCAGGGGGTAATCCATTGGACTCTTTGCAAGCGGCGACACACGCTTTACAGCCGATACAGAGCGTGCTGTCATAAAGGAGGCCCAAGGCCTTGGGAGGCATTGTCAGGTTGGGACGCGCCTGGGCTTCTGGGGGCGTAGCGCCCAGCGTCAGCGCCGCGCCACCCGCCATCGCCCCTTGCAGGAACTGGCGGCGAGTTGTTTTCATGGCGTGGCTCCCGAATCGTGGTCAGATTCCATGGGAACACCTTTGCCCAGGTTCTGGGCTACCTTCGCGGTTCCCGCGGCAGCGGCCCCCGCGATGGCGGCCAGCGCGGCTGCACTGGCGAAGTCAAAGCCCTTGCCCTTGTCCTCATCGACGCGTGGGAAGCCCAGTGGTGGGGCTACACTCTTCAACTCGGCCAAAGCATGGATGGGCTTGGCGAAACCAACCCCTTTTTCGGTACAACCGATACAGGGATGGCCGCAACCCACGGGCCAGGAGACTTCACCAACATCGCCAAAACCCAGTGTCGGGCAATTGGCGTAGGTTTCCGGTCCTTTGCAGCCCAGTTTATAGAGGCAATAACCCGCACGATGGCCAGCATCGCCAAATTCCAGCGCAAAGCGGCCCGCATCGAAATGGGCGCGACGTTCGCAGTTTTCGTGGATGAGGCGGGAATAGGCAAACTTTGGACGGCCGAGGTGATCAATATCGGGTAGCTTGCCAAAAGTCAGGAAATGCACCACGGTGGCCAAGAAGTTATATGGGCTGGGTGGGCAACCCGGAATGGTTACCACTGTCTTGCCGAGCACTTCCGCTACGCTCGACGATCCGGTCGGGTTCGGGCCGGTTGAGGGCATACCTCCCCAGGACGCGCAACTGCCGATCGCGATTACAGCCGCCGCATCCTTGGCGCATTCCTTAAGCATATTGACGGCGGTCTGACCGCCCACCTTGCAATAAACACCACCATCCTTGGTTGGAATGGCACCTTCGACCACCAGCACATATTTCCCCTTGTGCTGTTTCATTGCGGCTTTGCGCGCAGCTTCGGCCTGATGACCGGCTGCCGCGAACAGTGTTTCGTGGTAATCGAGTGAAATGATGTCGAGGATCAGTTTCTCGAGTGTGGGGTGCTCTGCGCGCAGGAGTGATTCTGTGCATCCTGTGCATTCCTGAAAATGTAACCAGATCACTGAAGGTCGCTGCTTGGTGGCTACGGCTTGAACGATAGCCGCTTCGGCACCAGCCGGAAGTCCCATCGTCGCCGCTAAGGCAGCACACAGCTTGAGGAAATCCCGGCGCGATACATTTAGCCTTGATTCAATGGCTTGAAGTTCCGCAGCATTTCGCAGGGCGTTGAGGTCAGTGATCTTCATGATATTTAACCTTTCGTCTTTAGCGGCTTACCACACAAATAAAACGCTCCAAGTCGAAAGCTATTTCAGGAGGGCTTTATCAATTTCATGTTTATATCTTTGTATAAGAACAAAATAAAAATGTCCATACGTAATACCATCTATATGCATCAAAAAATTTGATGGGGCGATTGTGCCTGTAGTGTTACGTGTTACGGTAATCCCCCCATAAAAGCGGGGCCATCGGAAGTAGAATTTTCTTACTGAGAGGAGATTCTGCGATGAAGCGATCGAAATTCACGGACAGCCAGATCATGGATGCCATCAAGCGGGCCGAGGCGGGGCTGTCGGTTCCTG
>SXRG01000108.1 GCA_005793645.1 Burkholderiales bacterium | reverse complement strand
TGAGCATGTCAATCTTGGTCAACCCGCCGTCGCGGCCAAAGACAAAGGCGTAGCGCTCATCGCGGGAAAATACCATCGAAGCATGTGACAGGTCGCCCAGGCCTTCAATGCGGCGCAGGATTGCGTGGCGGCTGGTGTTGACCTCCAGCAATGAACCATTGGCGCGTTCCACGATCAGGCCGAGATCGCCGGTGGATATGGGCTCGGCGGCCAGCGCCTGGAGGGGCAGTAGCGTGGCGGACAACATGGCGGACGATGCGAAAAGGAATGTGGCCAGTCTCATTGTTTCGGAAATCCCTGTTGCAATTTTTCGACGATCCAGCGGGTATCTACCTCATCCAGGAAGGGTGCCCAACCAGGCATAGCGGTGCCGGGAATGCCAAAACGGATGGCGGCAGCGATCGACTCGGCGGGTTTGTCGCGCAGGGCGGCGGCGGTCAGCGGCGAGCCTAGTCCGCCGGTGAGATGAATGCCATGACAGAAACCGCATTCCTGGCGTACGAAACGAGTGAGTTCCTGCTGTCGAGTGGTGTCAGGCGCGGCATTGGCCTGCCATGGCAACACCGTCAGCACGCCAATAAAAAGCATTCCTCTCATACATGATTGCCTTTTAGGTTGGTTTTTTGCAGCGTAGCACGCGGCGCTGCAAAAAACCCGCTCCCTGAAGGAGCGGGAAGAGAGGAAGACTAATCAATAAACGTCTTGTACCGTGTTGTACAGGTTGAACTTGCCGGTCGGGGTGACCAAACGCTTGTCCTTGATGACGGTCTTGACCTTGCGGGTCTTGTCATCCATGACCACGATGGCCGATTCCTTGGTCTTCGGGCCCCAGACGGAGAACCAGACCTCGTCGCCTGCCTTGTTGTACTCGGGATGCGTCACACGACCTTCGGCAATACCGGCTTCCTTGGCCAGGTTCATGACCACAGCAGGTTTATCCAGGTTGTTGAGGTCAAACACAGACACGGACTGACGCAGTTCGGTTTCTGGCGACAGGGCGGCATCGACCCACAGGTTCTTGGACTTGGGATGGGTCTTGATGAACAGGGAACCATTGCCGTGGTTCTTCAGGCTACGCACCACCTTCCAGGCGTTGGCCTTGTGCTTGTCCGGATCGGTGCCGATCACGGCTACAGTTTCGTCGCCCAGGTGACCAGTCGCCCAGACCGGGCCAAACTTCTTGTCGTTCCAGTTGGCGCCACGGCCCGGGTGCGGCTTGACACCGACCTTGACATTGGCGGCCAGCTTGCCGGCCTTGGTATCCACCACGGACACGGTGTTGCGCATGTTTGCGGCCACCATGAAGTAGCGCTTGGAGGAATCCCATCCGCCGTCATGCAGGAAACGCTCGGCCTCGATTTCGGTGGTCTTCAGGTTCTTCAGGTCGGAGTAGTCCACCAGCAGGATCTTGCCGGTTTCCTTCACGTTAACCACGAACTCGGGCTTGATGTGCGAGGACACGATGGACGCGACGCGCGGCTCAGGGTGATATTCCTGCTCGTCGTAGGTGTAGCCACGGGTGGACACGACCTTCTTGGGCTCCAGGGTGAAGCCATCCATGAATACATAGGCCGGCGGCCAGTAGGAACCAGCAATGGCGATCTTGTCCTCAAAGCCCTTGTACTTGGAGGTGTCGATCGAACGCGCGTCGGAGCCGGTGCGAATGGTCGCCACGGTTTGCGGGGTTTCCATCCACAGGTCAATCAGGTTGATCAGACCATCGCGACCGGTGGTGTACAGGTAGCGGCCGGACTTGGAGAAGCGGGTGATGTGCACGGCAAAGCCGGTCTTCAGGATGGTGACGATCTTTTTGCTGTCGCCGTCAATGATGGCCAGTTCGCCGGAGTCACGCAGCGTAACCGAGAAGATGTTGTCCAGATTGAGCTTGTTCATCTGCTTGGTGGGGCGCTTGTCCACCGGTACCAGCAGTTTCCAGGAGGCCTTCATCTCTTTCAGGCCCCATTCAGGAGGGGTGGGGGCCGGATGCTGGATGTAGCGGGCCATCATGTCCACCTCGGCGGCGGTCATCTCGTTGGAGGTTTCAAAGCCAGGCATGCCACCTGCGGTGCCGTATCCGATGAGTACCTTGAGCGAGTCGGTGCCGAGCTTCTGCATCGGGCCGGGTAGCAGGGCCTTGCCGGTGGCGCCCTTGCGCAGCACGCCGTGGCAACCGGCGCAGCGGTCGAAATAAAGCTGGCGACCCGCATCAAACTCCGCTTTGGTCATGGCCGGGCCATTGGGATCGGTGGATTGGTACATCTCCAGTTTGCCCGCGCCTGCGCCTGCGCCTGCCAGATACTTGGCCTCTGGAGAAGCCTTGTGGTCTTTGGCAGCCTCAGCAGCGAATGCGCTTGAAATGGCCAAGGGAATGGCGGCCAGCATGAATAGGCTCGTGAGCATGGATTTTGATTTCATCAGTACAACTCCTTCGTGTGGATTGTGGGTTAATCAAACTCGTCGAGAATGACCTTGTGGCGAGTGCGGTAAAATATGCCCAACTTTTTTTGGGCTCACCTTGACATAGGTCAATATATGGATCTCTGTAGCTTAATTGATCTATATCAAATAATATTCGTCCCCATTCGGGCACTATGCGTCCCGCAAACTTACCAAGGAGAGCTTCATGATCGTTGAACCTGTCGCGCTGGCCAACTTTTTTACCGTGTTTTTTTCGGCCGCCATGGTGATTCTGACGGGCGCTACCTATGCTTTGCTGTTTGCGTATTCGCGTTTGCGTCAGCGTCCTCGCTTGATGCCGCTGGCCTATCTGGCTTATTTTGGATTATCGGTGTCCGTTTACACGCTGGCCCAGGCCGCGAACCTGTTCAACGACACTTTCTGGACCTTCATCGTGGGGCTCATGCTCCTCGGTTATTTTGTGGCCCCACATGGGGTCTGGCATCTTTGCGTGGCCACCCATGACCAGGAATCGGTCGATGGGCATAAGCCGCACGATGAAGGTAATCCCTCGTTCGTTCGTTCCTAACCCCACTGTAACAACCTTAAATAGGAGGCTTCGCTATGAGCCAAACTGCATGGTGGGCATCTGAATCCCTGTGGCGTAAATCGGCCATCTGGGTAACAGGCGTCTCATTCATTTTCTTGATCTACCTCACCTTTGATACGCTACCGTACATTAAGGCGGGCGGTACCAATGTGCCCGGCTTTTCGGTGATCAATAAGCGCATCGATTATCAATACAACGAAGCCAAGCATCGTTACCTGCCGGTTATCGGCCAGGATGAACCGCTGTTCGGCAAGATGCTGACCGAAGCGGAGGCTGAGGCCCTCGTTTCCAAGGGCAAGCTGACCACGCAAGCCAAAAACTGCATGGAATGCCATACCTTGTTGGGCAACGGTGCCTACTATGCGCCGGATCTGACCAAGGCCTGGCTGGACCCGGCGTGGGGCTCTAAGGAGACGCGTGAAGCCGATATGGTGGCCTTCTTGATGAACCCGACCGACAAGCTGCATAACAGCATCGGCCGCCGCATGCCCAACCTAGGCATCACTGAAGAAGAGGCCAAGGCGACCGTTGCCTTCCTGAAGTGGATGAGCGCGATCAATACGATGGGCTTCCCCCACAACTTTAAGCCTTTGGATCAGTCGGATGCACCGGCGGCTGTTCCTGCTGCGACCGCTCCGGCGGCTGCAGCTCAACCATAATAAGGAGGCAATAACATGAGTGCCTTGGGCGTTTTTAGTACGGCAAACCTGAATGGCGGCCAGAAACTGGGGTTGAAATACCTCATCGTTTCACTGGCCCTGTTTGGTGCGCAAATCTTGTTCGGCCTACTGGCCGGCTTGCAGTTCCTCATGCCGGACTTCTTGTTCGGTGTCGTGGATTTCTCTGTTAACCGGACTCTGCATGTCAATGCACTGGTGGTGTGGCTGCTCTATGGCTTTATCGGCGGCGTGTATTTCATGCTCGAAGATGAGGCCAAGCATCCCGTTGTGGGCCTGGGACTTGGAAACCTGATCTTCTGGGTGTTGACTGCGGCGGTCGTCGTGGTCGTGTTGGTTTACTTGCTGGTGCAGGTTGGCCCCGGCGAGATGAGCACGATCTGGTTTATCAACGAAGGTCGCGAGTACATTGAGGCGCCGCGTTGGGCCGATATCGGTATCGTTGTCTCCATGCTGGTCTTCTTCTTTAATGTGGTAGCTACCTTTTCCAAGGGGCGTTACACCGGTATTGCGGGTGTTCTGGTGTTGGACTTGATGGCCTTGGCCGGTCTGTATCTGGCGGGTATGACTTACACCCCGAACATCTCCATGGACCAGTTCTGGTGGTGGTGGGTGATTCACCTGTGGGTTGAGGCGACCTGGGAAGTGCTGGTTGGCTGCATCATGGCCTACATGCTGATTGAGACCATGGGCGTGCGCCGCAAGATCGTGGAAACCTGGCTGTACATTGAGGTTGCCCTCATGTTTGGTTCCGGCATCCTGGGTCTGGGTCACCACTACTTCTGGATTGGTACGCCGGAATATTGGCTGACCATCGGTGGTTTCTTCTCTGCACTTGAACCGGTTCCACTGGTTGCTATGGTGGTGCATGCCTTGTTTGACTCCGGCGTACATCGGATGAAGAACAGTAATCACCCGGCCCTCGGCTGGACCATTAGTCAGGCTGCAGGTAACTTCTTCGGTGCGGGCGTGTTTGGTTTCATGCATACCCTGCCGCAGATTAATCTGTACACCCATGGTACTCAGTGGAGCGCTTCGCACGGCCACCTGGCCTTCTTTGGCGCTTACTCGACCGCTGTGATTGGCTTCTTCTACCTCGCTGCCCAGAAATCGCGCGGCAATGTGTGGATGAGTGGTAATCTGCCAGGCAATGGCTGGAAGTGGAAGTGGGGCATGGCCTTGCTGTGGATCGGCATGATTGGCATGACGATGGCGTTGTTGATTGCAGGTTACGAGCAATCGCAGATTGAACGCGCTATTGAGGGTTCGACTTGGATGGGTTACTTCGCCGCCCAGGGTCATCCGTGGTTCACGCAGGCCATGAACTGGCGCCAGATTTCTGGCTACGGCTTCCTGCTGGGCTATGTCCTGCTGGTCTGGGATCTCTTGACAATCGGTAAGGGTGAAACCCGCCCGGCTGAGGTCATTAACTCCGAAGCACACTAACCGACAGTCTCTGTCGTTCGAAAACGCCCGCCTTGTGCGGGCGTTTTTTTTCGTGTGGGTGTCAATTTAGCCGATTCGGCTGGCTACAATAGACCACCCACCTTGGGATCAGGAGCACAGTGTCCATGACCACTTCGACCGAACTTGCCGTTTCCATTGTCATTCCCGTCTATAACGAATTCGAAAATCTGCCTGATCTGGTCGACCGCGTGCATGCGGCGATGCGACAGTGTGATCGAACTTGGGAGTTGATCTGCGTTGATGACGGTTCCCGGGATGGTAGCGACCGGCTGCTGGCACAGTTGGCCGAGACACACCCAGCGCTCAATCCACGCTGGCTAAAGCGTAATTACGGGCAATCAACGGCGATGCAGGCGGGTTTTGACGCCGCGCGTGGGGCGGTGATTGTGACTCTCGATGGGGATTTGCAAAACGATCCGGCCGATATCCCGCGCTTGTTGGATATGCTCGATGCAAGTCCGCAGGTGGACATCATTTCAGGCTGGCGTGAGAAACGCAAGGACGCCTTTGTTCTGCGCAAGTTACCGTCCTGGCTTGCCAACAAACTGATCTCCAAGGTCACCGGTGTGCGCCTGCATGATTACGGTTGTTCGCTGAAACTCTATCGCCGCGAGGCCCTGGCTAATGTAAAGCTGTATGGTGAATTGCACCGTTTTGTGCCAGCCCTGGCGCGCGAATTCGGCGCCCGTGTGATTGAGACGCCGGTGATGCACCACCCACGCCTGCGTGGGGTGTCCAAGTACAGTATCGATCGCACCATCCGTGTTCTGCTTGACCTTTTGTGGGTCAAGTTTCTGCTGCGTTTCTTGCATCGCCCCATGCATGCCTTTGGCGGTGTCGGTCTGGTCCTGCTGATCCCGGGTCTGCTGATGTTGGCCTGGCTGGTTGGCCTCAAGGTGTTCACCGGGGCCGATATTGGCGGCCGTCCGCTGTTGTCGCTGGGCGTAATGTTTACCCTGATGGGCGGACAGTTTCTGGGTATGGGGATCTTGGGCGAGATTCTGATTCGCATCTGGCACGAACCGACCCGTTCGCAGTATCTGCTGCGCGAGGTGTCCGCCGAGTCGTCGTCAACCTAGTCGTTCGCGTGATGCGTTACTGGCCCCTCTGGCTGCTGTTACTGCTGCCCTTTGTGGGTCTGGGCAGTGCGCCGCTCTTCGATCTCGACGAGGGCGCCTTCACAGCAGCGACGCGAGAGATGTTCCTGCGCGGCGATTTCTGGTCAACCTATCTTTTGGGCGAGCCGCGCACCGATAAGCCTATCCTGATTTATTGGCTGCAGGCGGCCTCGATCATGGCCTTTGGTCCTACCGAGTGGGCCTTCCGCCTGCCGTCTGCCTTGGCGGCGAGTGCCTGGATTGCAATTACCTGGTTGTTCGTCGCGCGGGTGGCCGACCCGGGGCGGGCCTTGCTGGCGGCCCTGATCGTGGCCACAGCGGCGGGAATTAGTGTCATCCTGCGTGCAGCGACGGCCGATGCGTTGCTTAATCTTTGGCTGGCGGCGGCCGGCTATGCCGCATGGTTGTGGCTGGCCGAAGGACGCATTGTTTGGCGCTATGTCGGTTTTGCAGCCATGGCGCTGGGTTTTTTGACCAAGGGCCCGGTCGCGGTAGTGGTGCCGGCGGCGGCTGTTTTTTTGTGGTGTACGAGCCGGGGCGAATGGCGGCGTTTCTGGCGCTGGGGTATCGGCACGGATATCCGCTCGCTGGGGCCCGTCCTGCTCTTCATCGCGCTCGCCTCACCCTGGTTCATCGTCCAGTACTTGCGCGAGGGGATGACCTTTTTTGAGGGTTTTTTCCTTAAACACAACCTACAGCGTTACGACTCGGCTATGGAGGGGCACCGCGGCCAGTATTTCTATTACCTCTGGGTCGTGCCGCTCTCGCTCCTGCCCCATACCGGCTGGTTGCTGGCGGCGTTGATGCGCCTGCGGTCAATCTGGAACGATCCGCTGCAACGCTTCGGTTTGCTCTGGTTCCTGTTCGTGCTGGTCTTTTTCAGTTTCTCCGGCACTCAGTTGCCGCACTATGTCTATTATGGCTACGGTGGCTTGATTCTGGTCTTGGTGGGCCAGACCCATCTGAATCGGTTTGCAGCTTTTCTGCCGGCGGTGTTGGGGTTCGCTTTTTTGTTGGCAACGCCATGGTTATTGGCGGTGGCCGTGCCCCATCTGCGGCCCGATGATCGCCTGCTGGCCGCTGATTTGGAGGTCTATTTTGATACGAGCTTTATTGCGGCATTTGTCGTCTTGATGGTGCTGAACATCTACTGGTTACTGCGCGACCGTAGCACCCAGCGGACGATTTACTGGCAGGGCTTGACGGCTGGACTGGCCTTTGCGTGGGTCTTGTTGCCAGCGGTAGGCGGCCTGTTGCAAGACCCGATTCGCCAGGCTGGGCGGATTGCCGCTGGGATGTCGGCCCCTTTGACCCTGTACGGCGTCAATACACCGAGCTTTCAGACTTACGCCGGTCGGACGGTTGCTCGACGTGCCCCGCGTCCCGGTGAGGTGGCCTTGACGCGTGAGAGCCGTTTGGTGGATTTGCCGGGTGCCGAAGTGATCTTTCGCGAGCGGGGTTATTTGCTAGTGCGGATGCCGCCGGCGGGCCGATAACCTTCGACCAGAAAGACGCTGTAGCGACGGGTGAGATCCCGATGGATTGGGATGATGATCTCTGGCAGGGGCGTGACGGAGGCGAAGTGTTGACGCAGAAAGGCCGGATCTCCGGGACCGCCAACGAGCAGGAAGGTGCCATTGGGTGCCGTGCCCAGGTCGTTCATGAGGGCATAGTGGCTGCGGACTTGTCCGGACAGATTCCAGAAGTAGGCTGGCCGCGAATGGGGCCGAGCGTAGTACAAGAGCTCGGTGATGACGTCTCGATCCGTGCACAGGAGGCGTGCTTCAGGGTGTGTGGCGAGTTGCGCCGCCACGGCCGTACCAAAGTCGCGCCAGCCGGTAATGCGGTGATAAGGGTCGGTTTTTCGGGTCAGTTCGATGCCGGCCAGGCGGGCCAGATCGTGATAGTGGTAGATCACGACCCCCAAGGCCAGGTTGAGACCCAAGGCTAGCATCAACAAGCGCCGGCGTTCGTGTTGTAGCAGGGCGATGACGACTAGCGGCGTCGCCGCGACATAGGCGAAGGCGGCCCAGTTGGCAAAGGCACGCGAGAGTAGGGCAAGACCTATGAAGCCGGCGAGCGGCAGGGCGGCGAACCAGATCAGAAAGCGGAGCGTTGGTTGGTCACGCCAACGGCGTGGGCGCAGGGTCAGGCCAACTAGGACGGCGAACAACAGTGGGCCGAATACGGCAAATTGGGCGGCGAAGAATTCCAGCAATTTACCCGGGTGAAGCAGGCCGCGATCGAGTTGCGAGATCTCGGCGGTATGCTGAAAACTGGCGAACTGGTGTTGGATATTCCAGAGCAAGTTGGGTGCAAACAGGGTCAGCGAAATCGCTAGGGCGACGAAGGGCTTGGCCGTAGTTAGTCGCTGGCGTTGATGCGATTCGCTCAACATCCAGCCCAGAGCGGCTATACCGAAGGCGATCATGGTGTATTTCGACAGCAGGCCCAGGCCGACGAGTGTGCCGAGAAGCAGCCAGTCGCGCCAACGATCCAGGTCGATGGCACGCACCAGTGCCCAGAGGGCGGCGCTCCAGAAGAAGAGCAGGGCGGCATCGGTGGTAATCAGCCAACTGCCGAGAGCGACAACGGGTAGGGTGATGTAGGCCAGGGCCGTCCATAGGGGTGCACCAGGCGCTTGTAGCGACGGTTGCCAGGCCAGCAGTCGATGGGTGGTGAAGTAGAGCAGGATTGCGCCCAGCGGATAAAGTACAAGGGAGGGCGCGCGAACGGCGAATTCACTGTCACCCAGAAGGGAGGTGCTGAGGGCAATCAGCCAGGCCAGCATGGGTGGTTTTGAGTAATACCCCCAGGCTGGCGCGGTCGACCAATCCCAATATTGGGCCTCGTCAAAGAACAGTTCGGGTTGGGCGTGGATAGCCGCCGTAAGACGCCAGGCCGTGAGAGCGAGGAGAGTTAGACCGAGCAGGCGCAGGTCTTGAGAGGCGCGATCAGACATGGGTAGGGTTGTGGTCGTCTTGGCC
The DNA here is from genome assembly GCA_005793645.1 of Burkholderiales bacterium. Taxonomy (GTDB): domain Bacteria; phylum Pseudomonadota; class Gammaproteobacteria; order Burkholderiales; family Thiobacillaceae; genus QYQG01. The sequence goes on along the minus strand of SXRG01000108.1, from coordinate 10,690 downwards.
TAGGTCGCGTTCGAATTGCGCGGCTTGACGATGTTGGCGATAGAGTCGAGCGCCCAGCAGGGCGGAGATGACGAACAACACGGCGGCTACGCTCAGGCGCAGGTTGGGATCTACATTCACGCCACTCCCAGCGAGGGCGAAGATTAGGGTCTGAGGCAGGAAACCGAGCGTCGAGCCGGCGAAAAAGGGCAGAGCGGCCGTGTGGCTGACCCCGGCGACGAGATTGGTGAGTAGATTACTGCCGACCGGCAAGAGGCGGATTACGAGCGTCATATTGAAAGGGCGCCGACCGAGGAAGGCGTCCACTTGGGCGATGCGGCGCGCAAAGCGGCGTTTCATCAGATCACGGGCCAGTCCGCGCGCATAGTAAAAGCTGGCCATGCAGCCAATGAGCGTCGCTAGCAGGGCGAGTGTGGTACCGCTGGCGAAGCCGAAGGCATAACCACTCAGAAAGGCGAAGATTTGACGCGGCAGGCCGACTGCCATCGCCAATGCGGCCATGATGATGAAAATTATTTCGCCACGCAGGCCCTGTCCGCGCACCGTGCGGTCGATCCATTGTTCATTTAGGCTGTCGAGGCCCAGATGGCGCGCAACCAGACCCATCAGTACAAGGGCTGCCATCAGGAGGGCGCTTTTTGCAAAGGTGCGTAGCATGGGCCGGATTGTATCTGTATTCCATGGCGCGATTGGCGACATCCGGCCATCGTTTCGGTTTCGTGGGCGGCTTTTTGCTTGCTCGGGAGGCCTCTTCAATGTATGCTTTGCCACCTTCCGGAGAGGTGGATGAGTGGTTTAAGTCGCACGCCTGGAAAGCGTGTGTGGGTGAATAGCCCACCGCGGGTTCGAATCCCGCCTTCTCCGCCAGACAACAACAAAAAAGCCCTGATTATTCAGGGCTTTTTTGTTTTATATATTTCTTGGTATGCCATCGAGTATGCCATTTGGCGTTTGCTTCGCTTGTACTGCACAGGGCGTCTTCCTCGCCCCTGCTTTCCATACCTGAAGTCTAAATCAGGTAAGGGGGGCAACTAGCCCACCGCGCCGCTCGCCTCCCGTCATAGAGAGGCGGGCGGCGGCGCCGTGGATAACCAGCATCCGCAAGGCTCCACTTATCTCCACCCAATTCCTGTCCAATTAAATGGGGCCACCTCTGTCACGGGCAAGCCGCCGTGGACCATCGAGTGGGAGTGATTTAACGTCTCCCACCCAGAATGCGGTCAAACTCGCGAGATGTTTCCAAGACTTATTCTTCGAAATGCTCGCCAGATCGCCACGTCATAGGCAATCTTGAGCACGCCGCAGGCTACCAGCGGGGTGGCCAGCCAGCCGGCGGCGAATAACGCACCGGCTAGGGCCGGGCTGGCGGCGGCTGCAAGGCTGCGCGGCACGGCAGTGAAGCTCGCGGCCGCAGCACGTTCCGATGGCGTCACCACCGCCATGACGAAAGCGGCTCGGGTCGGCACATCCATTTGCGATAGCAGTGCGCGGATAAGCAGCAGTGCCAGCACGAGCTCAAGCGTCGGTGCCAGCGCACCGGCGATCAGTGCGAGGTTGGCGGGAATGTGGGTAAACACCATGGTGTTGAGCAAACCAATGCGCCTGGCGACAACCGGTGCGGCCAGTTGCGAAACTGCAGTCAGCAGACCGGCCCAGAAGAAGAACGCGCCGGCTGCGGCCAGCGAGAGGTCGAACCGCTCGAACAGCCACAGCGCCAGTAAGGTATTGAGTACCAACCCGCCGGCGAAGGCATCAAGCGAGAACAGTGCGGCGAGTTTGATGACCGTTTGTTTTGACGGCCCGAGATGCGTTGGCTTGCTGGTTTCTTCATGCCTGGCCGACACGGGCAATCGACGATAGAGCAGGAAAACAACGGCACCGACGAGACCATAGGCGATGAACATGGCGCGTAATATTGACAATCTGCCGAGACCAAAGCCGGTCAGCAGATCGGGCAGACCCGTGGCCAGCGCACCGAGAGCGGCGCAGACTGCCCCGACGAAGGTGTAGCGCGAGAACAAGGTCGTGCGCGCATCGCCTTGCGCGGTAGCTGACAACCGCGCATGCTCCAGCGGCAGGAAGACGCTGACATCGCCCGAGCTCGGATTGATCGTGCCGACGAAGGCGACCAACAGCAGCGGCCAGAAGTGACTCAGACCGGCAAGCAGCAGGCCGGTAGCACACATCAGCCAGGCGGCGGAAAGCAGCAAGCGACGTTGATTGAAGTGATGTCCCCAATGACCGAGCGCGAGCGTCAGCAGCGCCGAGCCGAGCAGGGTCGCCGTGCTGATGATGCCGACTTCCCACGTGCCCATGCCAAGTGTTAGCAGGTATGCCGGCAGCAGGATGGCGACGAAGCCGTCGCAGAAGGCCCTCAGTGCGCGGCCGATCAGCAGCAGTCGCGCCTCGGCAGCGATGCCGGCGGGCAGGATCATTTCAAACTAAAGCGTCGAGCGACCTTTTTCAGTGGTGTATCCGCGCACCAAGCATAAAGCGCGTCGTACATCACTATGCCGTGCTTGAGCATTTCGTGGTCGTCGCTGAAGTTGAGCGATAGCCCCTTGGAAATTGCCAGCAGGCCGGCGGCTTCCTTCGCCAGATGCGGCGCGCTGCAATCGGCGGCGCGCACAATAAGGGCGAGTTTGTTTAGTGCGGCGTCATCGAGTTGGTATTTGTCGATAAAGGCATCAAAGCTGCACTGATCGCCGTGATGCCCAAGTTCGACGCCGGAGACATCGTAGGGAATCGCGCCGACTTCTTGTGCAATGCGCATGACATCGCCGCCCGGCACATACAGAAATTCGGGCGATTCATCGATGAAACGCGCGATCAGCCAAGGGCAGGCGATGCGGTCGATCTTCGGGCGTTCGCGAGTGATCCATTTCATTGGGCGGTCACTTCGCCACCGGCGGCTTTCCAGCCCTCGATGCCGCCTTCGATGAAGCGCGCGTTGAGGCCGTGCCCCTGCAGTGCGTCGACCACACTGTTCGATACCGAGCCGCCGCGCATGCAGTAGAGGACGATCTCCTTATCCTTGGGCAAGCTGTCGACCCAAGCAGTCAATTGCTCCGGGTTGTGCCATGTGGCACCGGGGATCTGTTCAGTCGAAGCCTCGCGGTCGGCGGTGCGGCGCACATCAATCAGGTGCTTGCCGGCCAGTTTGAGGTCTTGCGGTTTGATGGTGCGTTCCATATTCAAACTCCCTTCGCGGCCAGGAGTTGTGCCGACGCCAGTTCAAGATTGAGGTTGTTCATGAATGCGTCTACATAGGCGCCGGCCTTGGCGCCGAAATCCATGTGATAACTGTGCTCGTACATGTCGAGCGCCAGTAGCGGCGTCGCGCCCGATAGATTGCCGGTATGGTCGGCCGTCCAGGTATTGACCAGCTTGCCGTCACGCGGCGACCAGGCTAGCAGCACCCAGCCCGAACCGCCGCCCAGTGCTTTGCCCATCGCGGCAAACTGGGCCGCCCACTTGTCGAAGCTGCCGAAGTCGGCATTGATTTGCGCCGCGAGTCCAGCGGATGCCTGGCTGGCCCCCAGGCTGTCAAAAAATGCTTCATGCAGCAGCATCGAATTCATCGCCACCATCTGCTCGCGTTTGAGACCGTTGATGGTGAACACCGGGGCCGTGGCCCAGTCCAGTGCGGCCAGTTGCGCTTCGATGGCATTCAGGCGCTTCACCGCGCCGCCGTAATTGTTCTCGTAATGGCTGACGATGATTTTTTCCGACATGCCGGCGATGGCGCCGGGGTTGCAGGAGAGGGGTTTTAGTTCGTAGGGTATGGTGATCCTCACATGAAAAATGAGTAGGCAAGGCCCAGCAGCGCGCAGACGCCAATGACCCGCATGATGTCCTGCTTGTACTTCCACAAGGCGATGAAGCAGGCGATGGCGATGACAACCGGGATGGCGTCGAATGGTCCGTTAAAGGGTGCGGCTGCGGTGGCTTTGGGCCAGAAGGTGTGCCAGGCGAAGAAGACGGCAAGGTTCAGGATGACCCCGACAACGGCAGCAGAGATCGCGGTGAGCGGCGCGGTGAACTTGAGTTCGCCGCGCGTGGTTTCGATCATGGGGCCGCCGGCAATAATGAACCAAAAGCTCGGCAGGAAAGTAAAGAAAGTCGCCACCGTTGCGCCCGCCAAACCTGCGGTGATGGGGTCGCCAAGCACCGACTTGGTTACGCCGCCGATGTAGCCAACCCAGGTAACAATCATGATCAGCGGGCCGGGGGTGGTTTCGCCCAGCGCCAGGCCGTCCATCATCTGCGGGCCGGTGAGCCAGGTGAAGTGATCCACTGCGCCCTGATAGACGTAGGGCAGCACGGCATAGGCGCCGCCGATGGTGAGGAAGGCCGCCTTGAGAAAGAACTCGCCCATGTTGTAAAGATCGGTCGATCCGCGCAAGGCCAGTAGCGTCACGGCGGCAATGGCGGCGAACACCAGCGTCGTCACCGTCAGCCTTGTCCAAGTGAATTTCGCATGGGCCGGCGGTGGCGTGTCGTCGTCGATGATCGCCGGGCCGTAGGCTTTGTTGGATGCCCCATGTCCGCCGCCGGCCTTGAACTTGGCCGGCGCGAGCTTGCCGCCGATGACGCCCAGAATCGCGGCTCCCAGCACGATCCACGGAAAGTCGATGTTGAAGACGAAGATACCGACGAAGGCCAGTGCGGCAATGGCACCGAGCACCCCGTTCTTGATCGACTTCGAGCCAATGCGCCAGGCGGCGAACAGCACCACGGCGACCACCGATGGCTTGATGGCGTAGAAGATGCCTTGTACCACCGGTACGTCGCCGAAGTTCAGATAGACGCCGGCGAGCACGGAGAGCAGCACGAAGGCCGGCAGGAAAAACGACACACCAGCCATTATCGCGCCCTTGACGCCGTGCATCAGCCAGCTGATGTAGATCGCTAACTGGATCGCTTCCGGCCCCGGCAGCAGCATGCAGGAGGTGAGCGCGTGCAGATAGCGATGTTCGGAAATCCAGCGGCGGCGCTCGACCAGTTCCTGATGCATCATGGCGATCTGTGCGGCCGGGCCGCCGAAACTGATGAAGCCGAGCTTGAGCCAGTATTTGAAGGCTTCGCTCACAGTTGGGGCGGGTGGTGGCGTAGTGGGGATGGTGTCAGTCATTGGAATGCTCCTGCTGGTAGTTTTTGTAAAGGTTGTCGAAGAGGCGGCTGGCATCGATCAGGAGTGCGTCATCGTCGGTGGCACTGGCCCGCGCTCCCGCCAGCACCGCCTCAATGCCGGCAGCCTCGGCCACTGGTATCCCGCCAACATCCAGAAAATGCACGATAGCGGCGATACGGGCGATAGCGGGATCACTCTCCAGAGCGAAACTGGTGGCAAGTACTTCAAAGGTCACGCGTCCGCCGACGTGGGTAAATGCCGCCCCATCGAAGTCGAACCCCAGCGCCTTCTTCGGGCAATGCTTCGGATCATCGAGCCAGATAAACCGGGCATCGGGATCGATGTGGCGCTGAATTAGCCACGCCGAGGCCATGCGGTCTACCCACAGATGTTTGCGGGTTGCCCAGATACGCCCCCGAAAGTCGGCGCCGGCAAGACGACGAATCTTTCCTGAGACATTGAGTGGCTCCCCGATTGCTGCGGCTTCAAGTGCCGCAAGCGCTTCTTCGGCTTGGCGGCGGGCTTCGCCCGGAAAGAAATCGATGGCGGATAAGGCGGAGAACTCGCGATGCAGCAGGCGCACTGCTTTTGGGTCGGCTGGGTTGGCGGCATGGATTGATTTGAGCAGGGCGGCGTAACCCTCGCCCCGGTCAAACAGGGCGATCAGCGATTCGTGCTGATCTTCGTCGCGGCCATCGAGTCGATAAATCTCTGCCGTACCCTCTACGCTGTGTACGTCGGCGGCAATCTGTTCGAGCGCCTTGGTGTATTCAGGCGTGTCGGGCAGCAGATAGACGCCATCGCGCAAGGTAGCACTGCCCAGAGCACGCAGGGCACGCCAGACACGCATGCGGCCGGCGGATTGCTTGGCGGCTAGCGTGACGAACAGCGCGAGGAAGTTTAGGGTGGTGCGGTTTGCCATATTGAGTTAAATATATCACCAAAACGTTCATCTATCATTTATTGGTTAGAACCCATGCTAACAGCTCATGGGTAATCCCCCCATAAAAGCGGGGCCATCGGAAGTAGAATTTTCTCACCATCGGCAGGACGAGGATCTCCATCCGGCTGGCCATAGCCGCATGACTCTACTTCTGAGCCCCTCTGAAAATGGGGGGGTACCGCAGGGGGCGCCTGTCATTCATGGGCCGCAAAATGGCTAATAGATAATCTGGGGTTGTATCTTGCCCACTCAACTTGTTAATGAGTGCTGTATTTAGAATTTTAATTTTTTGAATTCGCGCTTGGAATAATTTGCCATTTACACATGGATTGTTTATATTCCCCCCATTGATTTTTAATACGGCTTTTATACGGAGATCAAGTATGGCGACTTATCAGGATCTGATGGTGCAGATCAAGCAATTAAAGAAGGATGCTGCGATAGTACGGCGCAATGAAAAGGCACAATTGAAGAAAGATGCCGAGGCACAGCGGCGTTCAGAATTGTCGGGCGTTATTGCCCAGATTCGTGACATGATGAAGCAGCATGGTATTTCGTTGGTTGACTTGGGTGGCCGTGGCCGATCTAAATCGACCACGGCGGGTGCTAAAGGCGAGATCCGCTATGCCAATCCAGCCGGCGGTAAAGGCTGGACAGGTAAGGGTCGCAAGCCGGCTTGGGTGGTTGAGGCATTGGCTCAGGGCCGTGCTCTGAGTGAGTTCGCGATCAATAAGTAACGGTATTTTGTAGCGAACAAAAAGGCCGCAATTGCGGCCTTTTTGTGTTTCTGGAATTGATTGAATCGATTATTTGACGCGGCTGCGGTATTCGCCAGTCGCGGTGTCGATCTCGATCTTGTCACCGATTTCGACAAAGGCCGGAACTTGTATTTCATGGAGGGTTGGCAGGATGCGGGCCGGTTTCATGACCTTGCCAGAGGTGTCACCTTTGACCGCCGGTTCGGTGTATTCGATTTCGCGCACGACATAATTGGGCATGGCGATGGAGAGGGCCTTGCCTTCGTAGAAGACGACCTCAACCGGCATCCCGTCATCCAGGAAGGGTAGGGCATCACTCATATACTCGGCTTCAACCTCGTATTGGTTGTAATCGGCATCCATGAAGACATACATTGGGTCGGCGAAATAGGAATAGCTACATTCTTTCTTGTCGAGCAGGACCATTTCAAACTTGTCATCCGCGCGATAGACGGCTTCACTTCCGGCGCCCGTGAGCAGGTTCTTGAATTTCATCTTGACGACGGAGGCATTGCGACCCGATTTGGAGAATTCGGCTTTTTGGACGACCATGGGATCCTTGCCTACCATGACCACATTGCCTGCCCGCAGTTCTTGTGCTGTCTTCATATCATTGATTCCCGAGAGTTTTTGGAGCTGTAAAAGCGGCGCATTCTATCCGAAATGGGCCCACAAGCGAATACCTGTCGCGTCGGTCTGTGGCGTCAGACGACTTCGAGTGCCGTGCGTTGGGCAATGATTAGTTTGACATGTCCTTCGGCGTCGATATCAATAGTGACCTCGCCACCTGCCGCAAGGGAGCCAAACAGGAGTTCGTCGGCCAGGGCCTTGCGAATGGTGTCTTGAATGAGCCGTGTCATCGGTCGCGCACCCATGGCCGGGTCGAAACCGTGCTGGGCGAGGTGGGCGCGCAGGGCATCGGTGAAGCGTGCCTCGACCTTCTTGGCTTGGAGTTGTGCTTCGAGTTGCATGAGGAACTTGTCCACGACCTTGAGGATGGTTTCTGCGTTGAGCGGTACGAAGGAACAGAGGGCGTCGAGACGATTGCGGAATTCCGGTGTGAATAGCCGTTTGATTTCGATCATTTCATCCCCTGGGGCCTTGTCATGGGTGAAACCGATGGCGGTCTTTTGCAGCGATTCCGAGCCGGCATTGGTGGTCATGATGACGATGACATTGCGGAAATCGGCGCGGCGCCCGTTGTTGTCGGTTAGCGTGCCGTGATCCATGACCTGTAGCAGGATGTTGAAAATATCCGGATGGGCCTTCTCAATCTCGTCGAGGAGTAGCACGGCATAGGGATGCTTGGTGATGGCCTCTGTGAGCAGACCCCCTTGTTCGAAGCCGACATAGCCGGGCGGGGCACCGATCAGGCGGGAGACAGCATGGCGTTCCATGTATTCGCTCATCTCGAAGAGGATCAGTTCGATGCCCAGGGTGTAGGCCAGTTGCCTGGCGACCTCGGTCTTACCAACACCGGTGGGGCCCGAGAATAGGAAGGCACCGATGGGTTTTTGTGGATGACCAAGGCCTGAGCGGGCCATCTTGATGGCGCTGGTGAGTGTCTCGATGGCGCGGTCCTGGCCGAAGATAACGGCCCTGAGGTCGCGATCCAGGGTGCGCAGGGCGGCACGCTCGTCGCTGGCGACCGTCTTGGCCGGAATGCGGGCGATGCGGGCGATGATTTCCTCGATCTCTTTTGGACTGATGATCTTTTTTTGTTTGGAGCGTGGCAGGATGCGCTGCGCTGCGCCAGCCTCGTCAATGACATCAATGGCCTTGTCCGGCAGAGGGCGGTCGTTGATATGGCGGGCGGACAGTTCGGCGGCCGTGGTTAACGCTGCCTGGGTATAACGCACCCCATGATGGGTTTCGAAACGGGCCTTGAGGCCACGCAGGATGGCGATGGTTTCTTCTACACTGGGTTCGGGCACATCGATCTTCTGGAAACGGCGCGAGAGGGCGTGATCTTTTTCGAAGACGCCGCGATACTCTTGATAGGTGGTAGCACCGATGCAGCGCAACTGGCCCGAGGCGAGCGCCGGTTTGAGCAGATTGGAGGCGTCCAGCGTTGAGCCAGAGGCGCTACCGGCCCCGATCAGGGTGTGGATCTCGTCGATGAACAGGACGGCGTGTGGGTCGGCCTGGAGTTCTTTCAGTACCGCCTTCAGGCGTTGTTCGAAGTCCCCGCGATATTTGGTGCCGGCAAGCAGGGCTCCAATGTCTAGGGCATAGACCGTGGCTTGGGCAAGGACTTCGGGGATCTCATGATCCATGATGCGGCGGGCGAGTCCCTCGGCGATGGCGGTCTTCCCGACGCCGGCTTCGCCAACCAGCAAAGGGTTGTTCTTGCGTCGGCGACAGAGGGTCTGAATGACCCGTTCCAGTTCCAGATCACGGCCAATGAGCGGGTCGATGCGTCCGTTACGGGCGGCTTCGTTGAGGTTGCTGGTATAGGCCTGCAGGGACGACTCTTTTGCAGTTTCTGTCTCGGGGGCGTTTGTCGTTTCAGACGGCTTGGCGGCCGCTTCTTGGGGATGCTTGGTGATGCCGTGGGCAATAAAGTTGACAATATCGAGGCGGGAGATGCCCTGTTGGCTGAGAAAATGCACCGCGTGGGCATCTTTTTCGCTGAACAGGGCGGCCAGGACATTGGCACCATTGACCTCGTTCCGGCCGGAAGACTGGGCATGCAGGATGGCGCGCTGGATGACGCGCTGGAACCCCAGGGTGGGTTGCGTGTCGAGCTCACCCTCTCCCTCCAGGCTGGGCGTATGGGAGTACACAAAGCCTTCCAGTTGTTCGCGCAGGTCCTTCAGGTTGGTGTTGCAGGCGCGTAATGCCTCCGCTGCCGATGGGTTGTCCAGAAGCGCCAGCAAGAGGTGCTCCAAGGTTATGAATTCATGGCGTTTTTGGCGCGCTTCCATAAAGGCAAGGTGCAGGCTGATTTCAAGTTCTTGTGCAATCATGGGAATTCCTTCAGCGGATTTTATTTAGCGGTCGATCTCGATGATGCACTGCAACGGATGTTGGTGAGTTTGGGCGTACTCCGCGACCTGGCGGGAACGGGTTTCTGCAATGTCGCGCGGATAGATGCCAGCAACGGCGGAACCCTCGTGGTGAACCTTGAGCATGAGGCGGGTTGCCTTTTCACGATCCAGTGCAAAAAATCGCTGCAAAACAGTAATGACGAAATCCATGGGGGTGAAATCGTCGTTGATCAGCCTGACACGAAAAAGCGGCGGCGGTGATGTGCGCCGTTCTTGGATCGTAGTGGAGGGGGCATCTTGATGTTGAATACTCATACTCTTATTGTGGGACGGCAATTTTTTTTTGCAAGACCGTTGACGAGTTTATTGTAGGGATGTAAAAAGCAAGCGTTTGGTTTTGTTCGAGTTGCGTAGATCACCTGCGGCAGGTTATTGGCCGGTACGCGATGCACTGTGTGGCTTGTCGTCCAAACTCTGTGTGTTTATTTTTGGAGTTTATTTCATGGCTACTGGTATCGTTAAATGGTTCAATGACGCGAAAGGGTTTGGTTTTGTCACTCCCGATGGCGGCGGAGAAGATCTTTTTGCACATTTTTCCGCGATCAACTCAAAGGGCTTCAAGTCCCTGAAGGAAGGTCAGCGTGTGAGCTTTGATGTTGCTGAGGGTCCGAAGGGGCAGCAAGCAGCAAATATCGTTCCGCTGTAACTTCTACGGAACAGTTTTACGGCGGCCAGTAATGGCCGCCGTTTTTGTTTGCCCCATGGAGTGCGCTGGTCCTCTTCGGAGCGCACTTTTTGCCCTCATGTGCTATAGACCAATAGAGGTTTTCATGAGGGATGCGTTATGGATGGCTGGAAAAAGCCC
>SXRG01000107.1 GCA_005793645.1 Burkholderiales bacterium | reverse complement strand
TCCGAAAACAACAACAGCCCCGTGGTGTCCTCGTCCAACCGTCCGACGCTCTGCACGCCCCGCAGAACCAGCGGTTCAGGCAGCAGCGTATAAACACTGGGATGATGGCGCGGCTTCTGCGAACACTCATACCCGGCCGGTTTGTTCAACATCAGGTAGGCGCGCTCCTGATAGACCCATCGCTGACCGGCGATGCTAAACATCAGCCCCTCTGAATCAAACACCTGATCCGGATCTTCACAGACGGTGTCTTCAATACATACCTGTCCATGACGAATCAGGGCGCGACATTCGCGGCGGGTACCAAAACCCTGACCATGCAGGATGCGTTCGAGAGAAATTGCTTTACGGGTTGTCATGCATCCATTGTGGCACAGCCCGGCATCGGTTAAGGTGCGCCGTCATGACCCAAACAAACTGGAAAGCGGCACTTCTCAACCGCCGCATGCTGATCTGCATCTTCACCGGCTTCACCTCCGGCCTTCCGCTCTACATCCTGATTAGCCTTCTGCCAGCCTGGTTACGCACAGAAGGCGTGGATCTGAAGTCCATCGGCTTGTTCGCCCTGATCGGCCTACCCTTTACCTGGAAATTCATCTGGGCGCCTATCTTCGATCGCTTTGTGCCGCCGCTGGGGCGGCGGCGCGGCTGGCTCATCCTGATCCAAATTCCGTTACTGCTTAGCCTAGCGCTGTTCGGTCAGTTCACCCCGCAGATGGACTTGTGGACGATTGCCTATCTGGCCTCACTCGTGGCCTTTTTCTCCGCCTCACAGGACATCGTGCTCGATGCCTATCGTCGCGAACTGCTACCCGACATTGAGCTGGGGCTCGGCAACGCCATCCATGTCAACGCCTACAAAATCGCCGGCCTGGTGCCGGGTGCACTATCCCTGATCCTCGCCGACCATCTGCCTTGGGACAGCGTATTCCTCATCACCGCCCTGTTCATGCTGCCGGGCATCACCATGACCCTGATGGTCAGCGAACCGCAACTGGCACGCGGCGCCCCGCGTACCTTGCGCGAGGCCGTCGTCGAACCCTTCCACGAATTCATTACCCGCAGCGGCTGGCAAAGTGCCCTCCTGATCCTGTCCTTTATCTTCTTTTACAAACTGGGCGACAGTATGGCAACGGCGCTAGCAACACCGTTCTATCTCGATATGGGATTCACCAAGACCGAGATCGGTCTGGTCGCCAAAAATGCCGGACTGTGGCCGTCGGTCATTGGCGGTCTGATCGGCGGGATATGGATGATCCGTCTGGGGATCAACCGCGCCTTATGGCTATTTGGCGCCCTGCAGATGATCGCCATCCTCGGCTTTGCCTGGTTAGCTTGGCTGGGCCCGCAAGCGAGTGCAGATGCCGCACACTTGACCGCACTGGCCGTCGTTATCGGCATCGAGGCCTTTGGGGTCGGACTTGGAACCGCCGCCTTCGTGGCCTATATCGCTCACACCACCCACCCGCTTTACACGGCGACGCAATTTGCGCTCTTCACCAGCCTCGCCGCTGTACCACGCACGGTGGTCAATGCATCTACCGGCTACATGGTCGAAACCCTGGGCTGGCCAATGTTCTTCATCGCCTGTTTCCTTCTCGCCATCCCCGGGATGCTACTCCTCGTCAAGGTAGCCCCCTGGGGTGAGGATATGACTCAGAAGTCCATCGCGTAATCGACCGTCAACGGAGCGTGATCGGAAAAACGCTGCGTCTTGTACACCGTCGCGGCCGTTGCCGTGGCCGCTATACCCGGCGTAGCAAGCTGATAATCAATGCGCCAGCCGACATTCTTCACCCAAGCCTGACCTCGATGGCTCCACCAGGTGTAGCCCTCATCCGTGGCCTCCGGATGTAGACGGCGATAAACATCAACCCAGCCAACCCGATTCAACGCATCGCCAATCCAGGCGCGTTCCTCGGGCAGACAGCCCGAGTTTTTCTGGTTGGATTTCCAATTCTTGATGTCCTTCTCAGTGTGGACAATGTTCCAGTCACCACACAGGACAACCTCGCGACCACTGGCCATCAGCCGTTCCATATACGGCATAAAGTGCGCCATGAAGGCAAACTTCGCGGCCTGACGATGATCACCTGCCGAACCGGAAGGTAGATAGAGCGAGACCACAGACACATTGCCGAAACGGGCCTCCAGGTAGCGCCCCTCACAATCGATAGCGGCGATGCCCAGACCTTCAACAACGGCATCTGGCACACGCCGACTATAAAGGCCAACGCCACTGTAACCCTTCTTCTCGGCGTAATGAAAGACGCTGTGATAACCGGCCAAGTGAATCATGTCAGAGGTGAGGTCAGCGGCCTGAGCCTTAAGTTCCTGCACACAAATGACATCGGCGTTTTGGGTTTTAAGCCAGTCGAGCGCCCCTTTCTGCGTAGCAGAACGGATACCGTTGAGGTTGAGGGTTAATATACGCACCGTTTCTTTTCCAGGGTGAGATCGTGTCTTCGTTTAAGGATGATTTTCTAGCCTTCGCCATCGAGCGACAGGTTCTACTATTCGGTGAATTCAAGACCAAAGCTGGCCGACTATCACCATATTTCTTCAACGCCGGGCTGTTTAATGACGGCGACGCGCTGAAAAAACTCGGCGAATTTTACGCCAAGGCCATTCTGGATTCAGGTGTAGCCTTCGACGGCCTGTTCGGGCCGGCCTACAAAGGTATCCCGCTGGCGACCTCGGTGGCCATTGCGCTGGCCGCTCATGGACACAATGTGCCGTTCACCTACAACCGAAAAGAGGCCAAAGACCATGGCGAGGGAGGCAACCTGGTCGGCGCACCGCTCAAGGGCCGCATCCTAATCGTCGACGATGTAATCTCGGCCGGCACCTCGGTACGCGAATCGGTCGGGTTGATCCTTGCAGCGGGCGCCGAGCCCTGCGGCGTTGCCATCGCACTGGACCGCATGGAACGCGGCAAGGGCCGCTTATCAGCGGTGCAAGAGGTGGAACGCGATGCCGGTCTACCGGTAGTGGCCATTGCCAACCTGCACGACCTGATGACCTATCTGGACACCCAACCCGGCTATACCGATACGCGTTCGGCCATGCAACGCTATCGCACCGAATATGGTGTGGACTAACCGTGTCGTCAGGACACTGCATCACGGCGACGGTTTTCTGCCTCCGTAAGCGCTCGCACCGGCACGCGCCACAAGAACAAGGCCAACATAATACCCAGAACCAGCAGCACTAGTTTCAGCCAGAGTATGGCGATAATCGAGATCGACAGCGTGAACGACAGCGCCAACAAGCCGAAGGCCCAAGGCTTGATACCAGGCGGCATGCTGCGGTGCTCGTTCCAATCCTGAATGATCGGGCCGAAGATCCCGTGATGGAGCAGGTAGTAGTGCAAGCGTTCAGAGCCGCGCGCAAACAACGCCGCCGCGAGCAACACAAATGGAGTCGTCGGCAATATCGGCAAGAACACCCCCAACAAGGCCAGCGCCAGTGCCACAAAACCCAAGGCCATAAACAGCACGCGCATCCATGGCGTGTCGTGAGGAGTCGGTCGAAATCGATCGGACATAAAAGGAACGGCGTCAAGACAAGGAGGGTGCAAGGATAACCCGATCGACCCGCAAACCACCGCCTAAATGGCGCTGGCGCGTGGTCACCGATGGTTAGCGATGCTGGAATCCGGGGAAGCAAAAAGCCTGACCGAGGTTGCCGAGCGCGAGGGCATCGATCGGGCGTACGTGAGCCGGATGGCCAACCTCACCACGCTGGCGCCAGACATCATTGCCGCCATCCTAGTGTAGTGTTGCGTTCTTATGCGCGCTTATTGTGATAACTCTGTAATGAGCCATCAAATGCGAATAGCGCCGGAAATCATCCTGACCGAAGAGGAGCATATCAAATTGACGAAACTGGAGCGCTCCGTGCTTCCTAGACCTGACCCCAGCTGCGTGTTCTATACCCGTCACCCTGCGCGAAGTCGCAGGGCATTCTGCGCGGTCATTCTGCGCGAAGGTAATCCCCCCATAAAAGCGGGGCCATCGGAAGTAGAATTTTCTTACTGAGAGGAGATTCTGCGATGAAGCGATCGAAATTCACGGACAGCCAGATCATGGATGCCATCAAGCGGGCCGAGGCGGGGCTGTCGGTTCCTG
>SXRG01000106.1 GCA_005793645.1 Burkholderiales bacterium | reverse complement strand
CCTGCCTTACAACAAGATGATGTCGTACCGCTCCTGCGTAAACAGCGTCTCGACCTGAAGCGATACCGGCTTACCGATGAAGTCCGACAACTGCGCGAGGCTCTGCGATTCCTCGTCCAGGAACTGATCGATGACGGCTTGCCCAGCCAAGATGCGAAACTCGCGTGCATCGAACTGCCGTGATTCGCGTAACACCGCGCGCAGAATCTCGTAACACACCGTTTGCGCGGTCTTGATCTGACCGCGCGCCTGGCATGTCGGGCAAGGCTCGCACATCTGCCGCGACAGGCTTTCGCGAGTGCGTTTGCGCGTCATCTCGACCAGACCAAGCGCCGAAAATCCGCTCATCGTGGTTCGGGTACGGTCGCGTTCCAGGGTACGGCTCAGCTCGCTCAGCACCGCCTCACGATGACTGGCGCTATCCATGTCGATAAAATCGATGATGATGATGCCGCCCAAATTGCGTAGCCGCATCTGTCGCGCAATGACCTGCGCAGCCTCCAGATTGGTCTTGAAGATGGTCTCATCGAAGCTCTTTACGCCAACATAAGCCCCGGTATTGACATCCACCGTCGTCAACGCCTCGGTCTGATCGATGATCAGGTAACCGCCAGACTTGAGATCGACCCGCCGCGCCAGCGCCTTTTCGATCTCTTCCTCGACCCCATACAGCTCGAACAAGGGGCGGTCGGCACTGTAATGCGACACCCGATCATGCAATTTGCTCGTAAAGTCCTCAGAAAATGCCCGCATGCGCTGATAGGTCTCACGCGAATCCACCAGAATACGATCCGTGGCCTCGTTGGCGATATCGCGCAAGGCACGGTGCGCCAAATCCAGTTCCTGAAAGATCGGTGTCGGGCCTTCGCTAGACATCGCCCGATTACGGATAGCGTCCCACAGGGTGTGCAGGTAATCGATGTCGGCGGCCAATTCTGCATTGCTGGCCTCGGCTGCCTGGGTGCGGATGATAAAACCCCGGCCCATTCCCTCCGGAATCAGGGACTCCAGCCGGGCGCGCAAGTTGTCACGCTCCGCCTGATCTTCAATCTTCTGCGACACACCAATCCGCACCTCCTGCGGCAGGAAGACCAGGCAGCGGCCTGCCAGGCTAATCTGGGTTGAGAGCCGCGCCCCCTTGGTGCCAATCGGGTCTTTGATGGCCTGGACCAACAGGCTCTGCCCCTCGTGCAGGATCTGCTCGATGGGACGCGGACATTCCTCGCAGCGCGCCTCGAGGATATCCCCCACATGCAGGAAGGCGGCACGCTCCAGACCAATATCGAGAAAGGCCGACTGCATGCCGGGCAAGACCCGGCTGACCTTACCCAGATAGACATTGCCCGCAATACCGCGTCCGCCACTGCGCTCGATATGCAGTTCCTGCACCGCGCCCAGATGTACCACCGCGACCCGCGTCTCCTGCGGAGTCACATTGATCAAGATCTCTTCACTCATGCCGCTTCCAGCCCGAATTGCCTCAATAGCTGCGCAGTTTCGCACAACGGCAGGCCCATCACACCCGAATAACTGCCGGACAAGTTTGAAATGAAGGCGGCCGCCCGTCCCTGAATGCCGTAGCCACCGGCCTTGTCTAAGGGTTCGCCGCTGGCGATATAGGCTGCAATCTCGGCCTCGTCCAGGGCGCGAAAGCTCACCTCACTCTCCGACACGGCCTCGCGCAATACTCCGTCACGAATCACGCACACCGCCGTCAGGACGCGGTGCGTCCGTCCCGCCAAACGACACAACCATTCACTGGCTTCAGCCGTAGATTGCGGCTTGCCCAAGATATAGCCGTCCAGCGTCACCGTTGTATCGGAGGCCAACAGCGGCAGCGACGGCAGGCCGCGCGCCCGGCGTGTGGCCTCACCGGCCTCAGCCTTGGCACGGGCCAGTCGAATGACATAGGGGCGCGCCGGTTCGGCACCCATAAGAGTCTCATCCACCGCCGGATTGGGGAGCAGAACCAAGGGGGCATAGCCAATCTGCTGCAAGAGTTCAAACCGGCGTGGGCTTTGTGAGGCCAGATAAAGGGCGTTCATGACAGTGCCGTCATTCGCGGTTTCATTCACGATGGTAGGGATGACCGGCGAGCAGACTAGCAGCGCGATACAACTGCTCGGCCAGAAGGACTCGCGCCAGCGCATGCGGCAGAGTCAATTTTGACAGGGCCAATTTAATCTCGGCGCGTTGCAAAACCTCAGGGCCGTGGCCATCGGCCCCCCCAATCAAGAGCAAGGTATCGCGCCCCTCACGCTGCCAATCAGCAATCCAGTCGGCCAACTGGCGCGTGGTCGGCGTCTGACCGTGTTCATCCAGGGCCACGATCCGTGCACCCGCCGGACAGCGCTCGAGCAAACGCACCGCTTCTGCCGCCTTGATACGCTCAACCGGCTGACCCAGGCGCTTTTCAGGGCGCACCTCGACCAGATCAAAGCGCCACTCGCGCGGCAAGCGTTTCTGATATTCGGCCACGGCATCGTCCGCCCAGGCGGGCAGGCGTTCGCCGATAGTCAGGATAGTCAATTTCATGGCCACGCATCTTACTGCAAGGGCATCGGGCAAACGAACACTCACGAAAAAGGCCACCCGAAGGTGGCCGTGAATGCTCCATAGAACAGAAAATCATTCAGTAGCCGCTTACGCGACTGCCCGGGATTACAGGTTGTAAGCGCGCTCGCCGTGGCTGACAGTATCCAGACCCTCGCGTTCTTCCTCTTCGGAGACACGCAGGCCCATCACCACGTCGATCAGCTTGAACAGTACGAAACTGACCCCGCCGGACCAAACGATGGCAGTACCTACGCCCCACAACTGGCTGGTAAGTTGGGCCATCAGGTTGTACTCGGCCACCGCCATGGTGCTGTAATCAAACACGCCGGTGCCACCGAGTGCCGGGTTGACCAGGAT
>SXRG01000105.1 GCA_005793645.1 Burkholderiales bacterium | reverse complement strand
ATGTCACCGATCCAGCCCAGTGCGATGCGCTGGTGGACGCGATTGTGAAGCAGCATGGCCGCATCGATGTGCTGGTCAATAATGCTGGCATTACTCGCGATAACCTGCTGATGCGCATGAAGGACGAGGAGTGGGATGCCGTCATTAGGACCAACCTTAATTCAGTATTCCGTATGAGCCGTGCGGTCTTGCGGCCGATGATGAAGGCCCGTTTTGGCCGCATCGTTAGCATCGCCTCGGTGGTCGGCGCCATGGGTAACGCCGGGCAGACCAATTACGCGGCGGCCAAGGCCGGTATGTTTGGTTTTTCCAAATCTCTGGCGCGTGAGGTCGGTAGTCGTGGCATCACCGTCAATTGTGTGGCACCGGGTTTTATCGACACTGACATGACCCGCGCCTTGCCTGAGGCACAGCGTACCGCCTTGGCTCAGCAGATACCGCTGGGTCGCTTGGGCGGGGTGGAAGACATCGCTCAGGCCGTGGCCTATTTGGCTTCTGAGGGTGCGGGTTATGTCACGGGTGTGACCCTGCATGTTAACGGTGGCATGTACATGGATTAATTTTGGATGGGATAGGCCAATCGGCGAAGGAAGATTGCTGACTCCCACCTTTTCTTGGGCTAGAATTCGCTCACTATTTTTTCCAACAACGGAGTAGCAGATGGATAATATCGAACAGCGTGTTATGAAGATCGTCGCCGAGCAGCTTGGTGCCAATGAAGCCGATGTGAAGATTGATTCTTCTTTCGTGGGCGATCTGGGCGCGGATTCTCTGGATACGGTTGAGCTGGTCATGGCTCTAGAAGAAGAGTTCGGTTGCGAGATCCCGGACGAGGATGCCGAGAAGATCACCACGGTTCGTCAGGCCGTGGACTATGTAAATAGTCACAAGTAATCAGCCTTACGGCCTCCGAATTAGCCCGTTCTTCTAGAGGTTCCTCTTGTCGAAACGCAGAGTGGTAATCACTGGCCTGGGGATGATCTCCCCGGTTGGAAACACAGTCGAGACGGGTTGGGACGCCCTTCTTAAAGGGCAGTCCGGCATTACTCGTATCACCCGATTTGACCCTAGCCTGTTCACCGCGCAGATTGCTGGCGAAGTCAAGGGCTTCAATGTCGAAGATTACCTTTCGGCCAAAGAGGCTCGGCGTATGGATATATTTATCCATTACGGCATGGCGGCGGGTATCCAGGCCATCAAGGATTCTGGGTTGGAGGTGACGGATGCCAACCGCGAGCGGATTGGCGTCAACATCGGCTCCGGCATCGGTGGCTTGCCAATGATCGAGGACACCCACGGCACCTATGTCGAGAGTGGCGGTCCGCGCAAGATTTCGCCGTTTTTTATCCCAGGCACCATCATCAACATGACCTCGGGTAACCTGTCGATCCTCTACGGGTTGAAGGGTCCGAACTTGTCTGTGGTGACGGCCTGTACCACAGGCCTGCACGCCATCGGTCTCTCGGCACGCACCATTGCCTATGGCGATGCGGATGTGATGGTCTGTGGCGGTACCGAGTCCACCGTCTGTCCGTTGGCTGTTGGTGGCTTTGCCTCCGCCAAGGCGCTGTCTACCCGCAACGACGATCCGGCGGCAGCCAGCCGTCCCTGGGACATGGGCCGTGATGGCTTTGTGCTGGGCGAGGGCGCGGGGGTTCTGGTGCTGGAAGAGTATGAGCACGCCAAGGCACGGGGCGCTCGCATTTATGCCGAGTTGGCCGGTTTTGGCATGAGCGGGGATGCCTATCACATGACCGCGCCGGACACCGATGGCCCCAAGCGTTCGATGCAGAACGCCATGAAGGACGCCGGTGTCAATCCGGATCAGATTCATTATGTCAACGCCCACGGTACATCGACGCCGCTGGGAGACAAAAATGAGACTGAGGCGATCAAGCTCGCCTTTGGCGATGCCGCCCGGGGCTTGGTGGTCAATTCCACCAAGTCGATGACCGGTCACTTACTGGGGGGCGCGGGCGGCCTAGAATCCGTATTCACGGTCTTGGCTGTGCATCACCAGATTTCGCCCCCAACCATCAACCTGATCGATCAGGA
Source organism: Burkholderiales bacterium (assembly GCA_005793645.1). Classification (GTDB taxonomy): domain Bacteria; phylum Pseudomonadota; class Gammaproteobacteria; order Burkholderiales; family Thiobacillaceae; genus QYQG01. The sequence continues at coordinate 21,506 of SXRG01000105.1, read as the reverse complement.
TCCGGCCTGCGACTTGGATTACTGCGCCAATGTGGCACGACCGATGCGTATCGACTACGCGCTGAAAAACAACTTCGGCTTCGGTGGTACTAACGGCTCGCTGGTCTTCAAGCGCGTTTAATTCACGAACTTTCTGGCCATCGGGGCCACTCGATGGAATCCACCCGCACTTTTGTTAACGGATGCCCGACGAACTTTGTTTCGGCGGGTGATCGTGGGCTGCTGTATGGCGATGGGGTGTTTCGAACCCTGCGCATCATGGCAGGTCGAGCTCTCTGGTGGCCGGAGCAATATGCCAAACTTGCGAGTGACTCGGCACGATTGATGATTCCCTGTCCGTCATGCGCTGACTGGGAGGCCGACATGGCCGCGTGTCTTAACCTTGCGGAGCATCAGGATGGTGTATTGCGTCTCACCCTGACACGGGGTGAGGGTGCGCGCGGTTATGCACCGTCCGCGACGCCAATCCCTACGCGCCTGGTGCAGTTCTCGCCTATGCCGGTCGATGTGGATTTGGCCTCATTAGGGAAGATCCATCGTTGTCGTCTGCGGTTGGCCCTCCAACCGGCGCTGGCCGGGGTCAAGCACCTTAATCGTCTGGAACAGGTTCTGGCGCGGGCTGAATGGAGTGATCCGGCGGTTGCTGAGGGCCTTGTGTGTGATGTCGAGGATCGGCTGATCAGTGGGGTTAGCAGCAACCTGTTTTTGATGCGCGGTGGGGTCTTGTTCACACCGCGTCTTGATCGCTGTGGGGTGGCTGGTGTGGCCCGTGACCGTCTCATTGCGCGAGCGCCGGCCTTGGGCTATCCGGTGACGGTGACCGATCTGTCGTGTGCCGATCTGGATGACGCCGATGCGATCTTTCTGTGCAACAGTGTGCGCGGACTGCGCTGGGTGGCTGAGATGGGTGGGCGATCCTGGCCGCTGCATCCAGTCTTTACTGCGTTGCGGGAGTCCTTGTGGGCCGATTGATACGACTCGTCCTCTGGGTCTTGATTGGCTTCGTGGCCTGGGCCGGATGGATCCTGTTGCGGCCGTTGGACCGTGTGGCCTTGCCCTATGAATTCACCGTTCGACCCGGCCAATCGCTCTCCAGCGTCGGTCGCGACCTGGCGGTGCAGCAGGGTTTGGAACAGCCGTGGCTGATGGCACTCTATGGACGACTGAGTGGTGAGGCGGCACGCATCAAACCGGGCATCTACCGGGTCGAGCAGCCGAGTAGCCCCTATATGCTTCTGGTTCGCATGGCTCAGGGCGATACTCTGCGGACCAAGTTGACCCTGATCGAAGGCTGGAATCTGCAACAGGTGCGGGCTGCCGTTGCCCAAGAGCGCTACCTTGCCCACGACAGCGCGGTGCTGTCCGATGTTGAACTGGTGCGTCCTGTGTGGGGACAAGACGCCGTCACGCATCTGGAGGGCCTGTTGTTTCCGGATACCTATATGGTTGATGCCGGTGCTTCCGACCTGGAGGTCCTGCGCTTGGCGGCATCGGCGATGCAGCGCCGTCTGGCTGAGGCCTGGGCGAACCGCGCGCCCAACCTGCCCTATCGTACGCCGTACCAGGCGCTGATCATGGCCTCCATCGTCGAAAAGGAAACCGGCGCGGGGGCCGAGCGGGCTCAGATCGCCAGTGTGTTCGTCAATCGTCTGCGCATCGGGATGCCGTTGCAGACCGATCCCACTGTGATTTATGGTCTCGGTAAGCGTTTTGACGGCAACCTGCGGCGAACGGATCTCAAGGCCGACACCCCGTACAATACCTACATTCGGCGTGGCTTGCCGCCAACGCCGATCGCTATGCCGGGCGCGGCCGCTATTGAGGCGGCCCTGCATCCGGCCGAGACCAAGGCGTTGTATTTCGTGGCGCGGGGTGACGGGACGCATCAGTTTTCCGCCTCGTTGGCTGAACATAACCGGGCCGTCGTTCAGTATCAAATTCGCCCCGCATCAAAACAGAGGAGCGCGCGATGACAGGCCTGTTTATTACCCTTGAAGGACTTGACGGCGCGGGCAAAAGCACCCACCTGGCTTGGTTGCAGTGCCGTTTTGAGGGGCTGGGTCGCCGCGTGGTCATGACCCGCGAGCCGGGCGGTACGCCGCTCGGGGAACGCCTGCGCGCTATTGTGCTCAATGAGGCCATGCATCCGGATACCGAAGCGCTGGTCATGTTTGCAGCGCGGCGTGAGCATGTTGAAACCGTTATTCGCCCCGCCCTGATGCGGGGTGATGTGGTGATTTCGGACCGTTTTAGCGATGCCAGTTTCGCCTATCAGGGTGGTGGTCGTGGCATTGCCTCGCTTCGACTGGAGATCCTGGAAGATTGGGTTCAAGAGGGGCTGCAACCGGATCTGACCCTGCTGTTTGACCTGCCCGAGGCGACTGCTCAGGCTCGTATGCAAGGCCGTGGCGAGACTGATCGCTTTGAGCGGGAGCAGATCGACTTTCATCGTCGTGTGCGTGCGGCCTATCTGGCGCGGGCGGCACGGTTTCCGCAGCGCATTCGTGTCCTTGATGGTAGTTTGGGCGTTGAAGCCGTTGCGGCACAGGTTGCGCGCCTGGTTGAGGGGCTTTGATGCACCCCTGGAATCAAGCCTTGCGGCAACGCTTGATGCGGACCCCCGAGCACCTGCCGCATGCTATTCTACTGTCCGGCCCACCGGGGATTGGCAAACAGGCCTTGGCTTTGGATATGGCGCAAGGTTTGCTTTGCACCGCCTCCGATGCGCAGGGTGTGGCCTGTGGCCACTGTCAGGGCTGTCACTGGTTTACGCAGACCACACATCCGGATTTCCGCTTGATTGAGCCAGAGGTGGACGAGGAAACGGGCAAGCAGCGTCCGGAGATTCGTATTGAGCAGGTCCGCGATTTGGTTGATTTTTTTGCCCTGACGGCGCATCAGCGCGGTTGGCGTATTGCCGTGATTGCCCCGGCCGAGCGGCTCAATATGGCGGCGGCGAACGGACTTCTGAAGACACTGGAAGAACCGCCGCCGCGTTCCTTATTGATCCTGATCTCGCACCACCCGCGCCGTTTACCGGCCACGGTGCGCTCCCGTTGCCAGCAGGTCGCGGTATCGATCCCTTCGCGGAGTGAGGCCCTGGATTGGCTGGTGGCGCACGCCGTTCCCATCGCTCAGGTTGCCGCTTTGCTGGACGAGGCCGGCGGGGCACCGTTGGCGGCGCTGGCTCTGTATGGCGATACGGCCCGCAGTGAACGCCGGTCCCGCTGTTTGGTTGCCCTGGCCGGGTTGCGGCCGGAGGCCCTGCTGGATCTGGCGGCGGGCAAGGATTTTCTGGTTGAAACGCATGGCTGGTTGCGGCGTTGGCTGCATGATCTGATCAGCCAGATCTTGACTGGCCAGTGTCACTTCTTTTCGAGTCAGCGTGCAGATCTTGAACGCCTGGCAGCACGGGCCGATCTGGCCCGTTTGCTTGCCTTGCAGGCGCGGCTGGATAGCGATGCACGCATTCTCACCCATCCCCTTAACGCCCCGTTGTTGATGGAGGGGTGGTTTATTGATTATGTGGATTGTTTTTCATGATTGACTCTCACTGCCATTTGGATTTTGAGGCTTACCAGGAGGAGGGTATTTCGTCACTTCTGGCTCGCATGACTGGGGCCGGGGTGGGCCATGCCCTATGCATCAGCGTGGATCTGGAACACTTCCCGCAGGTCCTAGCCCTGGCTGAGGCGCATCCTGCGTTGTATGCCAGTGTTGGGGTGCATCCCGATTACGAGGACTGCGAGGAACCTAGCGTTGAGCGACTGGTGGCGCTGGCGCAACACCCCCGCGTGGTGGCAATTGGTGAGACCGGGCTGGATTACTACCGGCTGGAGCGTGCGGCGGTAGATTGGCAACGGGCCCGCTTTCGTACCCATATCCGTGCTGCGGTGGCAACGGGCAAGCCCCTGATTGTCCATACCCGTAACGCGTCCGACGACACCCTTGCCATCCTGCGTGAGGAAGGGGCTGAGCATTGTGGTGGGGTGATGCACTGTTTCACCGAGTCCTTGGCTGTGGCCGAGGCCGCCGTGGCGCTGGGTTTTTATATTTCGTTTTCGGGTATCCTGACCTTCAAGAATGCCCGCGAGATCCAGGCTGTGGCACAGGCCCTGCCATTGGACCGTATTCTGATCGAGACCGATGCCCCTTACCTTGCGCCGGTCCCGCACCGCGGTCGCCGTAACGAACCGGCCTTCGTGCGCCATGTGGCCGAGGCGATCGCACAGTTGAGGGGGATTGATCTGACGGAGGTTGACAGGGCGACAACAGAAAATTTCCAGCGACTCTTTAGGGCACCCCACCCAGGAAGCCTCCACTAATGCCCGAAGTCATTCTCAAGAACGCGCAACTGGCGTTCGGTCATCATCCCTTGCTCGATGGCGCCGATCTGGTCCTGGAGGTGGGGGAACGGGTGGGCCTCATTGGGCGCAATGGCACTGGAAAGTCTTCCCTGCTCAAGGTTTTTGCCGGCTTGCAGGTGTTGGACGATGGGCAATGTTGGATCGCTCCCACGGCGCGGGTGGCCTATGTCCCGCAGGAGCCGCAATTTGTACCTGGACACACGGTTTTTGAGGCCGTGGCTGAGGGCTTGGGTGCTGTGCGCGACCTGCTCGCGGCCTATCATGCTGTTACGCATGAGCTCGAAACCCACCCGGCGGAGGAGAGCGAGGCCTTGTTGGAGCGTCTGCAACAGTTGCAGGGCAAACTTGAGGACCAGGACGGTTGGCGGTTCAATTCACTGGTTGAGGCGACGTTGTCCACCCTCAAACTGTCCGCTGACACGCCGGTGGATCGGTTGTCAGGCGGTTGGAAGAAGCGCGTGGCGTTGGCGCGTGCCTTGGTTTCGGAACCTACGCTGTTGTTGCTCGACGAGCCGACCAACCACCTCGACCTGGAACTCATTACCTGGCTGGAAACCTTGTTGCTGGGGTTTCCGGGGGCGTTGTTGTTCATCACTCATGACCGGCAATTTCTCGACCGGGTGGCAAGCCGCATTATCGAGCTTGATCGCGGTCAGTTCACCGGATTTGAGGGCAATTACACTGCATGGACGCAGTACAAGGCTGAACAATTGGAGGTTGAGGCGCGCCACAACGCCCATTTTGACAAGTTCTGGAAAGAGGAAGAGGTCTGGATTCGTAAGGGTATCGAGGCGCGGCGCACGCGCAACGAAGGCCGGGTGCGTCGTCTGGAGGCCCTGCGCGTGCAACGCGCGGCGCGGCGCGAGTCGATGGGTCGTGTGAGCCTGAATCTTGATATGGGCGAGCGGTCTGGCAAGCTGGTGGCCGAGTTGGAAGAGGTCAACTTTGCCTATGCCGATCGCACCTTGATTCGCGACCTCAACCTGCGTATCCAGCGCGGTGACCGCATCGGTCTGATTGGCCCCAATGGGGCAGGCAAGACGACGCTGCTGAGGCTTATCCTGGGCCAGATTGAGCCTGATTCGGGCCGCATTCGCCAAGGTACAAACCTGCAGATAGCCTACTTTGACCAGTTCCGGGCGACCCTTGACGAGGACGCCACCCTGATCGATACCATCAGTCCGGGCAGTGATACGGTGGAGATCCAGGGCCAGAAACGCCATGTGATTGGCTATCTGGAGGAATTCCTGTTCTCGCCTGAACGCGCCCGTTCACCGGTGCGTACACTCTCGGGGGGTGAGCGCAACCGTCTGCTCCTGGCACGACTCTTCGCTCGCCCCGCGAATGTGCTGGTCCTCGACGAGCCGACCAACGACCTCGACATCGAGACCCTGGAGATGCTCGAATCCTTGCTGCAAGACTATAGCGGGACCGTCTTTCTGGTCAGCCATGATCGCGCCTTCCTTGATAATGTTGTCACCTCGGTGCTGGGCTTCGATGGCGCAGGGCAGGTGACAGAGTTGGTGGGGGGGTACAGCGATTGGGCGGCCTATCAGCGTAGCATCGCCATCAAGATGGTCCCGCCGTTGCCGTCGGGAGCCGTCACGGAGGTTCAATCTACCCGGCTCAAGGCCGAACGCAGTGGACTCAGTTTCAAGGAAAAACGGGAACTGGAAGCCATCCCCAATCAGATTGCTACGCTGGAGGCCGAATTGGTGGGCCATCAGAATAGCTTGCAGGACCCCGTCCTTTATCGTCAGGACCCGAAACGGGTGCAGACCTTGCAGGCCCGCTGTGACGCCATTGAGGTGCAACTCCTGGAGATGATGGAGCGCTGGGAGGCGCTGGAGTCGCGGTAGGCCTAAATTCTCGTCGCCGCTTTGGTTTCAAGTCGGCATCTTCACCAACTGGCAGCCTGTGCTATCGCACTGTAGCCAGCCCGCACCCTCATACCAGGCGGGGAGGACCCAGCGTTCGGCCGTGTGACCGTCGATTTCCAGGCTGTGTCGAGCTGGGCGGTGGGTGTGGCCATGGATCAGGCGGCGGCAGCCGGATTGCCGCAAGGCGCGGTTAACGGCCTCCGGGTTGACATCCATAATGGCCGGGGTCTTGTTGGTCTTGGTTTCTTCGCTTTGCGCACGCAGGGTATTGGCGATGGCGTGGCGTTCGTCCAAGGGTTTGGCCAGAAAATGCGCTTTCCAGTCTGCATTGCGTGCCTGTGCGCGGAAGGCTTGATAGGCGATATCGTCGGTGCAGAGGGTGTCTCCGTGCATGAGCAGGGTGTTTTCGCCGTACAGTTCAATGACGCTGGGATCCGCGATCAGGGTTGTCCCGCTGGCTTGGCAGAAGGCCTCGGCGAGGAGAAAGTCGCGATTGCCATGCATCAGGAAGATAGGTATACCGCTCTCGCTTAGGCGTTTGAGTGCGGCGGCGACCTTGGTATGGAGCGGATCGGTCAGATCGTCGTCACCTACCCAGGTTTCAAAAAAATCGCCGAGGATGTAGAGGGCATGCGCCTGGGTTGCCGGGCCGGCGAGGAAGGCAAAAAAGGCCGCATTGCTCTGCGGTCTTTCTGGTGTGAGGTGCAGGTCGGCGATGAACAGGGTAGGGTGTTGCATCGCCGTAGTCTGGATCAGGCGGTCTCGACGCGCTCGATGATGACGGATTCGACCGGGACATCCTGGTGGCCGGCGCGGTTGCCGGTGCGCACTTGGCCGATCTTGTCGACGATCTCGCTACCGGCCGTTACCTTGCCGAAGACGCAGTAGCCGTAGCCTTGTGCGTTGGCGGCGCGGAAGTTAAGGAAGTCGTTGTCGGTAAGGTTGATGAAGAACTGGCTGGAGGCCGAGTGCGGGTCCGGGGTGCGGGCCATGGCGATGGTGTATTTGGCGTTCTGCAAGCCGTTTCCGGCCTCATTTTGGATCTCGGCGCGGGTCGTTTTCTGTTTCATATCCTCGGTAAAGCCGCCGCCCTGGATCATGAATCCCTTGATGACGCGATGAAAGATGGTGCCGTCATAGAACCCGTCTGTTGCGTACTGGGTAAAGTTGGCCGCTGTATTGGGGGCCTTTTCGGTATCGAGTTCCAGGGTGATGGCGCCGTGATTGGTGTGCAGGGTAATCATGAGAGGGGGACCTTTGGTGGTTAGGGTGTGAAATTAAGGGTCGTTTCGGGCCAGCTTCTGGTGCGGCTGTGTGTGCCCCGAAGTGATTAGGTGCCAGCGGCCTTTTTGCCGATGCAGATAGAGGTTTTCTGGTGGGCCGTTGCGGGCGGGCAGATCAATGGTGGCCAGACGCTCCTGAGGGTCGAGGAACAGGCTGGCTTGGCGTAGATCGGTTTTGCGCGTCTTTTTTTGGAATGTCGCGAGGAGTGTTTTGCGCTGGGTCGTCCACGCTGAGCGATCCATCCACTCGACGTGTCCGGCGATGATGACGGGGGTCTGGCCGATCTGGATGAAACGGCGAAGTTCGACGAGGTCCGGATTAGTGACGACCAGGCAACCGTCACTGGAATTGGGGGCTCGGCTATAGGTGTCGGAGGGTACGCCGTGCAACCAGATGCCATGGCCGGTTCGGCCTTGGGCGCGATCCCAGGCATTGGGGTAGTTCAGGGGAAAGGCACCGGCACCGTAAAAATCGGTCAAGCGCTGATCGGGCAGGTGGGTCGTGATGCGATAGACACCCAGCGGGGTCTTTTTGTCGCCCTCGCGGCGTTTTTCAGTGCCCATGCGTCCGATGCTGAGGTAATAGTCGCGCAGCAGACGCGGCTCGCCGGCGATGTTTTCAAACAGGTAAAGGCGGGAGCGGGCGGCGTCGGCGAGGAGGACGAAGGGTTGTGCAGGGCTGATCTGCAGGACGGCGGCGGGCAGGAGACGCGGGTCGGGGTGATGGAGGTGGCGTTGCAGGCGGGCTCGTGCCTCGTCACGCAGGTCGTCCAGTTTGTCCTCGGCGGGTGGTTTTCCATCCACTGCGCCGAGTCGGGTGATCGGACGGCTTCGGGCAAGCAGGATGTCGCCACGGATGAGCTGGGCGAGGTGGAAATCGGGTTGTAGCTTGAGCAGCCGGTTGATGTCGGCTTCGGCATCGGTCAGACGCTGCTCGCGTACCGCTTGTAGCGCTTGAGCCAGGAGTTGATCTGGCAGCGGGGTCAGGGCCTGGGTTTGCACCTTGGCCTGGGTTTGGCTATTTACGGGTGCGGCCATGCAGAGGCTTGGCCAAGTCAGCAAGGCGCAGAGGGTGATGAATACGCGTATCAACATCGATCTGGGGTTAGCGTTCGTCCACGATGCGCCAGGCATCGGTTTCTCGCCGCAGTTGTAGGGTCTTACGCGTCCATTCGTTGAGGCGATCAGATTTGTAGTGCTGCTTGAAGGTCGCCGTGGCGCTGTCGCCATCTACCTTGATCTCGAGCTTCATCAGTTCAATCAGGATGGACTTTGGCGCTTTGATACGCGTGTCTCGATCCGCCTTCCATTGTTCCAGGGGTGCAGCGGAGGCAGGTTTGAAATTGTCGCTGTAGTGGGCCAGATAGGCGGCAACATCCTGACGGCCCCAAGCCGCGGCCCAGGCATGGACGGTGGATTCGACTCCGGTCGTTGGGGTGGGTGTCGTCGCAGGGGCTTTAGTGGTGGCGGTAGGGGCGATCCGGGCCGTTTTGGCGGGCGTACGCGCGGGTTCTACGGTCGTGGATGCTATGGGGTTTGCAGGGGCTGGAGTGGATTCGGCTGTGGCCCGGAACGGGGGGGCAAAGAGGTCGCGGATTAGGGCTAGCTTGGTCTGCGTGGTGGTATTGGCACGATCCAGTTCCAAGGCCTTGTCATAAGCTATGGAGGCAAGTTTGGCATAGAGGTCACCCAGGTTCTCGTGCGCAACGGAGTAGCTGGGGTGCGTCTTGATGGCCAGTTCCAAGGCCTCACGGGCCTTGTCGAAACGGCCTTGGGCGGCGTAGATCACGGCCAGGTTATTGTAGGGCTCCGGTAATTTTGGCTCGTCGCGGGTGAGGGCCGTGAATACCTCGATCGCCTCGGGCAGACGGCGCATCTCGGTGAGCAGGATGCCCTTCAGGAAGCGTCCATCCCGATCTTTGGGGTTTTCTGTCAGGTGTTGATCGAGTTGGGTGAGGGCGCCGCCCAAGTCGTTCTTGAACATCAAGGCCTGGATGTCATCCAGATTAGCGGCTTGGGCACGGGTCACGCCCAGGCAGAGCAGGGCCATACAGAGACCCGCGAGAAGGGTCTTGTTCATGGTTTGGTTTAGGATTTTTGTTGGGAGCATGGGTGATATAATCGCGGTCACCAGAGATCTGGTAATGGGCTGCACAATATAGAACATTGCAACAAAAGTTTGCTGATTCTAACAGTCACCCATATTTTTACCATTGCGATTCGGTTCACCATTAGGTTCACAAAGCCGCCGGCATGACGACTTCCTCACACCACTCCCCCATTCAACCCTCTACGACGACGGTTTCGCATTTTATCCGCACCATCGTTGAAGGGGATCTTGGCAGCGGTTTGCATGCCGCTATCCAGACTCGCTTTCCGCCCGAGCCGAACGGTTATTTGCATATCGGTCATGCCAAGTCGATATGCCTTAATTTTGGCCTTGCGCAGGATTATCCAGGCAGCTGCAATCTGCGCTTTGACGATACCAATCCGGCCAAGGAAGAGGCCGAGTACGCTGTGGCCATTCAAGAGGATGTGCGCTGGCTGGGGTTTGCGTGGAATGGGGATGTGCGCTGGGCATCCGATTATTTCTCGGTGTTATATGCCTTTGCCGAGGAGTTAATCCATCAAGGGCTGGCCTTTGTCGATGATTTGAATGCCGATGAGATACGCGACTATCGCGGCACGCTAAAGGAGGCGGGTAGAAACAGCCCGTACCGTGATCGCAGTGTGACCGAAAATCTGGACTTGTTCCGGCGCATGAAAGCAGGCGAATTTGCTGATGGCAGCAAGACCCTGCGTGCCAAGATCGACATGACCAGCCCCAACATCAACCTGTGCGATCCGGTGATCTACCGCATCAAGCGGGCGCATCACATCCGCACGGGGGATGCCTGGTGCATCTACCCAATGTACGATTACACGCATTGCATCTCAGACGCGCTGGAAGGCGTTACCCATTCGCTGTGCACGCTGGAATTCACGGATCATCGCCCGCTGTACGACTGGGTGCTGGACCACATTACCATTCCCTGCCATCCGCGTCAGATCGAGTTTTCCCGCCTGGAGTTGCTCTACACATTGACATCCAAGCGCAAATTATTGCAGTTGGTGCAACAAGGTTATGTGGCCGATTGGGATGACCCGCGTATGCCGACCATCCATGGTATGCGCCGGCGCGGTTATACCCCTGCTGGCATTCGTGAATTTGCCCGCCGCATTGGTATTTCGAAATCCGATAATGTGGTGGATATGAGCGTTCTGGAAGGCTGCATTCGCGAGGACTTGGAGGCCGCTGCACCGCGCGTGATGGCGGTGGTGCGCCCGCTCAAGGTGGTGCTGACAAATTTTGAGCCTGGCGTGACCATGGCGCGCGCGGCGGGCTTTCACCCCCAACATCCCGAGTTTGGTGAGCGCGAGGTGCCCATTGCACGCGAGTTGTGGATTGAGGCTGACGACTTTGCCGAGATCCCACCGTCCGGTTGGCAACGCCTTACCCCCGGCGGTGAGGTGCGGTTGCGCTATTCCTATGTTATCCGTTGCGATGAGGTGATTCGGGATGCGGTGGGGCAGGTGGTTGAACTGCGTTGTTCCATTGACCCGGCGACCTTGGGTCAGAACCCGGTGGGTCGCAAGGTCAAGGGCGTCATCCACTGGCTGTCCACGGAACACGCTGTGCCGGCCGAGATTCGCCTCTATGATCGCCTGTTCACCGTGCCGCGCCCGGATGCCGATAAGGAACGCGATTTCCTGGAGTTCCTTAACCCGTATTCGCTGGAAGTGGTGCAAGGCTGGGTTGAGGCTGCGGCCCTGACTTGCGCCCCGGAAACGCGTTATCAATTTGAACGGCTGGGCTATTTCTGTGCGGATCGCTTTGACCATCAGCCGGGTCAAAAGGTGGTATTTAACCGGGCGGTGGGTTTGAAAGATACTTGGGCGAAGGAATCCGTCTGATGCTTAGTTTTTACAACTCGCTGACGCGGCGCAAAGAGAGTTTTATTCCGATCAACCCAGGCTATGTGGGCCTGTATGTCTGCGGCATGACGGTGTACGACTACTGTCATTTAGGCCATGCACGGGTGCTGGTGGTGTTCGACATGCTGGTGCGCTGGCTGCGGGCGTCTGGATTCCGGGTAACGTATGTTCGTAATATCACGGACATAGACGACAAGATCATCAAACGCGCCCAGGAAAGCGGCGAGCCTTATACGGCCCTCACGCAGCGATTCATTGATGCCATGCATGAGGACGGCGGGCGTCTGGGCGTGCTGCCGCCCGAGCATGAGCCGCGTGCTACCGAATATGTCGGCGAGATGCTGGACATGATCTCGCGCCTGATCGCGAACGGTCATGCCTATGCTGCGGACAATGGCGATGTCTATTACGCCGTGCGCAGCTTTCCGACCTATGGGCGACTGTCGGGTAAGTCGCTGGACGAACTCAACGCCGGAGAGCGCGTCGAGGTCGATCCGTACAAGCGTGATCCGCTCGATTTCGTGTTGTGGAAGGCGGCCAAACCGGGTGAACCGGCGTGGCCATCACCGTGGGGGCCGGGGCGGCCGGGTTGGCATATCGAATGCTCGGCCATGGGATCACGGCTTTTGGGTGAGCATTTTGACATCCACGGCGGCGGCCAGGACCTGCAATTCCCGCATCACGAAAACGAGATTGCTCAGAGCGAGGGCGCGCATCGTTGCACCTTCGTCAATTATTGGCTGCACAACGGCTTCGTGCGTATCGACAACGAAAAGATGTCCAAGAGCCTGGGCAACTTTTTCACCATCCGCGAGGTGCTGGAAAGATACGACGCCGAAGTGGTGCGCTTCTTTATCCTGCGTGCGCATTACCGCAGCCCGCTCAACTATTCGGATGCCCATCTGGATGATGCACGGGGCGCGCTGACGCGACTATATACGGCGTTGCGCGATATGCCGCTCAATGCACCGGAGATGGATTGGGACGCGCCTTATGCCGCCCGTTTCAAGGCGGCAATGGATGATGACCTTAATACACCAGAGGCTGTCGCTGTGTTGTTCGATCTGGCTGCCGAGATCAATCGTACGCATGATGCGGCGTTGGCCGGACAGTTGCGGGCGCTGGGCGGGATACTAGGATTACTGGAACGGGATGCCGGGACATTCCTTCAGTTTGGCCCGGTGGAGTCGGCGGGGTATGCGCCCGAACGCATCGATGCGTTGATCGCGGAGCGCATCGCTGCCAAGAAGTCACGCGATTTCGCCCGCGCGGACGCCATCCGGAGCGAACTCAAGACAGCCGGCATATTGCTGGAAGACAGCCCGCAGGGGACGACCTGGCGGCGGGCTTGACTGCGGGTATTTCTGTTGTAATAAAAAAGGCCACCCGAAGGTGGCCCGTTTTTTGGCGAGGAAGTATTACTTCTTCGCCGGAGCAGCCACAGCCTTGGCCGGAGCAGCCACTGCTGCAGCCGGAGCAGCCACTGCTGCAGCCGGAGCAGCCGCAGCCGCCGCCGCCGCTGGAGCGATCGCGGCAACCGGGGCTAGCATCGGGGTCATCATGTTGGTCAAAGCGGACATGTCCATCGGGTTGGTCATGACGGTGCTGTAGGTGGCCGGGTTCATCATGTTGCCCCAGGTTCCGTAGGTGGCCGGGTTCATGGAAGCGCCCATCCAGCCGGTGTACATGTTGGGGTTCATCGGGGCCATCATCATGTTCATGGATTGCGGGGACATCGGGGCCATCATCCAGTTCATGGAGGTGGTTGGATTCATCATCTGCATGCCCATGTTCATGACCTTCGGATCCATGGGCATCATGACCCAGCGCATCATCTTGGTCGGATCAGACAGGCTGGTCATGGCGGCGGTATAGAACTGCGGATCCATACTGGCAGCCATCCACTTTGCGGCAACAGCCGGGTCGGTGAATTGCATTACATTGGTTAGTGTGCGCGGATCCAGAGCTGTGCCCATCATCTTGGTCCAGTTGTTCGGCGTCAGCATGTTGTTGCTCATGGTGGTGTAAAAGCCGGGTTCGCTGGTGGCGTTGAGCCAAGACATGAATAGCTTGGGGTCACGGAAGGCAGCACCGTTGACGGTCATGTCGGTCATGCGGTTGAGCCATGCATCTGGAGTGGCAGGAGCGGCAACAGGGGCATTGGCCATGGCGGTGGCAGAAACGGTGGCTAGCAGTGCAGCAACGAGGATAGAAATCTTCATGAGGGCTCCGAGAAATAAATAGAAAAATGCACAGCTTGTGGTGAAAGGTGTTGCTTCGTTTTGCATCATGAATACAAGAACAAAAAACGGAAGCGACGCCTTTATACTCAAGTGTGCGTTTTTTGTCATCTTTTTAGCAAAAGCTTATGAATCATTCTTTGTATGTAGTTTATTTAGGGTGTGTTGATTGGCGTCATCCCGATTGGCTCGGATCGGTCTATCCGCCGGACCTCCCGGAGGACTGGCAGTTTGCCTTTTATCAGACCCAGTTTCGTTGCGTTTGGCTTGATGCCGCCGCCTGGCAATCCCTTGATGAGGCGACTTGGGCTGCACTGGTGGCCGATGCGACCGGGGATTTCCGGTTTGTGCTGGAAGATCGGCCTGCCGGGATCCCTCCGGCTGTGCGTACGGCTCTGGGTGAACGGCTGGTGGTCCTCTCGTCGGACTCTCCGATGCGCGTCCCGTTGGGACCGGAAACCGATTTGAGGACATTGGCGGCACGACTTCAAGCGGCGACACTGATCGAACCGGTCTTTCTGATCGTAGAGCCCTTGGCCTTGCGCCGGAAGGAGCAAGTTGAATCACTAATTGAGATGCTGGGCCTTTAATCGGGTAGAATTCCACACCCTTTCCCCGGCTGTCCTGAAGCCCCTTCTCGTGTCCGATACTCTTGTTGAAATCCGCGATCTGTCTTTTGGTTATGGTTCGCGCCAGATTCTGAAAGGTATTAATCTAACTGCCCGGCGCGGTCAGGTGATTGCTATCATGGGCAACTCGGGTTGCGGCAAGACAACGCTGTTGCGTCTGATTGGTGGGGCCTTGAGGCCCACCCAGGGTAGCGTTCGGGTGGATGGGTTGGAGGTGCCCGATTTGGATCAAGCGGCCTTGTTTACCTTGCGCCGGCGTATGGGCATGCTGTTTCAGTTTGGCGCTCTGTTTACGGATATGTCGGTATTCGACAATGTGGCCTTCCAGTTGCGTGAGCACACCGATCTGCCTGAGTCGCTGATCCGCGATTTGGTGTTGATGAAGTTGCACGCCGTGGGCTTGCGGGGGGCAGCTGATCTGATGCCTTCTGAACTCTCCGGCGGGATGGCGCGGCGGGTGGCCTTGGCCCGTTCGATTGCGCTCGACCCTATGCTGATCATGTACGACGAGCCGTTTGCGGGCCTTGATCCGATCTCGCTCGGGGTGACCGGTAACATGATCCGCCGCCTGACCGATGCGCTGGGCCTGACCTCGCTGGTCGTGACCCATGATGTGCAGGAGTCACTGAAGATCGTTGATTATGTTTACTTTATCTCCAACGGTGTCATTGAGGCCGAGGGGACACCGGACGAGATTCGTGCCTCCACGCTGCCCTTTGTGCACCAGTTTGTGCATGGCGAGGAGGATGGCCCAGTACCGTTCCATTATCCGGCCCCTGATCTGGCCGTTGATCTGGGAGTGGCGTGTGCCTGAGCGTAGTCTTATTCCAATTCGTCGTATCGGCCATCGTGTTTTTGAGAGCGTTTGGCGTATGGGGGTCGCTACACGCTTCTTTGCCTTGACGCTACTGCGTTCCGGCATCTGTGTGCGACGCCCGCACCTAGTCATTCGTGAAGTTTTTTCGACGGGGGTGCTGTCGCTGATTATTATTTTGGTCTCGGGCCTGTTTGTGGGCATGGTACTTGGCCTACAAGGCTATGACACCCTACAGACCTATGGTTCGGAGGAGGCTCTCGGGATTCTGGTGGCGCTTTCCTTGGTTCGTGAATTGGGGCCGGTGGTGGCAGCGCTGCTCTTCGCCAGTCGTGCGGGTTCGGCGATCACGGCCGAGATTGGTCTGATGCGCGCCACTGAGCAGATCGAGGCCATGCAAATGATGGCTGTGGATCCCATTGCTCGTGTAGTGGCCCCGCGTTTCTGGGGTGGGTTGATCTCGATGCCGTTGCTGGCAGCCTTGTTCTCAGCCATGGGTATCTTTGGCGGTTACTTGGTGGGAGTGATTCTGATTGGAGTCGATGAAGGTTCGTTCTGGTCACAGATGCAGGCGGCTGTGGACTTTGGAGATGATATTCTTCAAGGGGTCATCAAGAGTGTGGTTTTCGGCATGGCCGTGACGGTCATTGCCTTGTTTGAAGGTTTTGATGCACCGCCAACGGCGGAAGGCGTCTCGCGCGCGACGACGCGCACCGTCGTGACCTCGAGCTTGGCCATTCTGGCCCTCGACTTTATCTTGACGGCAATCATGTTCCGTGGAGTTTGATAATGGAAAGAACGACTCTGGATCTCTGGGTTGGCCTGTTTGTTGTGGCTGGACTCGGTGCATTGATTTTTCTGGCCCTCAAGGTGGGCAATCTGGGTAGTTTTGACAGTGCCAAGACCTATGCCATTGAGGCCCAGTTTGACAATATTGGCGGTCTCAAGGCGCGTGCGCCGGTGAAGAGTGCCGGGGTCGTCGTCGGCCGGGTAGGCGAAATTGGCTTTGATGCCAAAAAATTTGAGGCGACTGTGCGTCTGGATTTGGATAGCCGTTACCGTTTTCCAACCGACACCTCGGCATCCATCATGACTTCCGGCTTGTTGGGTGAACAGTACATCGCCTTGGAGGCGGGTGGCGAGACGGCCGTGTTGAAGGCCGGTGACCGCCTGCAACTTACTCAGGGCGCCGTGGTATTGGAGCAACTGATTGGCCAGTTCCTGTATGGCAAGGCGGATGCTTCGGAAGGTGCTAAGGGAGCGCAAAAATGAAAAAAATCCATACTTGGTTTCTTGCTTTGGGCCTTGTCCTGGGGTTTGTTCTTACGCCTGTTGCGCAGGCCAACAGCGGCCCGGATGAGATGGCGCGCAACGCGACTGAGGAGGTGGCCAGCATCGTCCGTCAGGACCGTGAGATCCGTGCCGGCAACAAGAAAAAGATCCATACCCTGGTTGAGGCCAAGATCCTGCCGCATTTTGACTTTGAGCGCATGACGCGTCTGGCCATGGGCAAGAATTGGCGCGATGCGTCGGTGGCGCAGCAGTCGGCCTTGACCGAGGAATTCAAGGCTATGCTGGTGCGTACTTATGCGGCCTCCATTTCCAGCATCATCGATTACAAGTTTGAATACAAACCCTTGCGCATGAACCCTGGCGATACTGAGGTCATGGTTAGCCTAGAGGCTAGCAAATCGGGGTCTCCGGCCATCCCGGTCGATTATCGGGTCGAGAAACAGGTGGCTGGCTGGAAGGTGTACGACATCCTAGTGGATGGGGTTAGCCTGATTTCCGTATACCGTAATTCATTCAATAGTGAAATCAAAAAGGGCGGGATGGATGGCTTGATCGATACCTTGCGCCGCCGCAACCAGAAGGCTTGAACATTATGAGTAGCGGGGTGAGTGGGCTTCAGATCACGGCGGGTGTCATGCACCTGTCGGGCGACTACACCCACGCGACGGTTGCCCGTCACTTGGCTGTGGTGGAAACGGGCGAAGCGACCGAGGTGGAGCGGATTGACTTGTCCGGTTTGGGCCGGGTTGATTCGTCCATGCTGGGGTTTCTTTTGGCCTTTAAGCGTCGCGCCGTTGCCTGTCAAAGGCCTTTGGATATTGTGAGTTGGCCGCCTGGGCTGGTTGAACTGGCCCGTCTCTACGGGGTTCGTGAACTCTTCTGATTGTGGTCCCTGCCATTGAGTTGATTGGGCTGTGTAAACGCTATCGTCAGGTTGAGGCCTTGCGGGGCGTGAATCTCACGATTGCCGAGGGGGAGTTCTTTGCCTTGTTAGGTCCCAATGGAGCGGGCAAGACGACCCTTATCAATATTCTTGCCGGTCTGGTGCGCGCAACATGGGGTCAGGCTCGGGTGATGGGTTTTGATGTCCGGGCCGATTATGTCGAGGCCCGCCGCCGCTTGGGCGTGGTCCCCCAGGAATTGGTCTTTGACCCTTTTTTTACCGTGCGTGAGGCGCTTTGCTTCCAGTCTGGTTATTTTGGCCTTGCGCACAACGAGGCCTGGATCGATGAATTGATCGTGCGTCTCGGGCTCAGCGACAAGGCCAATACCAATATGCGTCAGCTCTCGGGCGGTATGAAGCGGCGAGTTCTGGTGGCACAAGCCTTGGTGCACAAGCCGCCGGTCATTATCCTCGACGAGCCGACCGCCGGTGTCGATGTTGAATTGCGCCAGTCCCTGTGGGCCTTCATCCGCGAGTTGAACGGAGAGGGGCACACTGTGCTCCTGACCACGCATTATCTGGAAGAGGCACAACAATTGTGCAGTCGGGTGGCCATGCTGCGCCGGGGCGAGATCGTGGCCCTCGATACCACGGCCAACTTGATGGCCGGCAGCGATAGCCTGGAAACGGCCTTCGTAAGGATCATGGCGCAATGAACTGGATTGGCCTTAGAACCTTGTTTTACAAGGAGATCCTGCGTTTCTGGAAGGTCCTGTTGCAGACGGTGGCGGCCCCCGTCCTGACGGCGCTGCTCTATCTGCTGGTTTTTGCCCAGGCTTTGGAAGGGCGGGTCGAGGTCTACCCTGGTGTGACCTATACTGCCTTTCTTATCCCGGGCTTGGCGATGATGGCCCTCGTACAGAACGCTTTTGCCAACAGTTCTTCATCCCTGATCCAGTCCAAGATTACCGGTAACATTGCCTTTATCCTGATTGCACCGCTCAGCCACCTGGAATTTTTGCTGGCCTATCTATTGGCGGCGGCCTTCCGTGGCCTTCTGGTCGGTTTTGGGGTCTTGATCGCGGGCTTCTGGGTGGTGGACTTGCCATTGGCGTACCCGGCCTGGGTGGTGGTCTGGGCGATCCTGGCTTCGCTAGCTTTCGCGGCTATCGGGGTGATTGCGGGTATCTGGGCGGACAAATTTGATCACCTGTCCGGCGTTCAGAACTTTATTATTCTGCCGCTGACTTTTTTGTCAGGCGTGTTTTATTCCATCCACAGCCTGTCGCCCTTCTGGCTGGCCGTATCTCAGGCGAACCCTGTTTTTTATATGATTGACGGTTTTCGCTATGGATTCTTTGCCCAATCGGATGTTAATCCCTGGCTGGGGTTCGCTGTGGCCCTGCCTTTTACCCTGATTCTGTGCGGGGTGGCTATGCAGTTGATCATGCGCGGCTATAAACTCCGGCACTAACCCCATCTTTCACGATTCTCTTTATTCTTTATGGACAAACTCGTCATCACCGGTGGCCGACCCTTATCAGGTGAAGTCACTATTTCCGGGGCTAAAAACGCGGCCTTGCCTATCCTCTGCGCTTGCCTCCTGACCCCCGAGCCGTTGACGCTGACGCATGTGCCGGCGCTTAACGATATTGGCACCATGTTAAAACTGTTGGTGCAGATGGGTGTCAAGGTGGAGCGCGATGCTGACACCGTGCGGCTTGATGCCAGCGGGCTCAACAACTCGGTCGCGCCCTACGAGATGGTCAAGACCATGCGTGCTTCCATCCTTGTCCTGGGGCCGCTTGTTGCCCGCTGCGGCGAGGCGAGCGTGTCGTTGCCGGGTGGTTGCGCGATCGGCGCCCGACCGGTCGATCAGCATATCAAGGGTCTGCAGGCGATGGGCGCTGAGGTGACGGTGGAACACGGCTATGTCCACGCCAAGGTGGGGCGACTCAAGGGTGCGCGCTTGTTTACTGACATGGTGACCGTGACGGGTACTGAAAACCTGATGATGGCGGCCTGTTTGGCCGACGGCGTGACGCTGATCGAAAACGCTGCGCGGGAACCCGAGGTGGTGGATTTGGCGAAATGCCTGATTGCTATGGGTGCCAAGATCTCTGGTGCAGGTACGGATGTGATCCGCATCGAAGGCGTTACAGATCTGCATGGCGCGACCCACCGCATCATGCCCGACCGCATCGAGGCGGGCACCTATCTGTGCGCGGCGGCAGCGACGGGTAGTACGGTGACACTGAATGGTATCTCCAGCGGTTATCTGGACGCTGTTGTGGACAAACTGATGGATGCGGGTTGCGATATCGTGAGCGAGAAAACCGCCGAGCGTGAGTTCATCCGCATTACGGCACAGGCCAAGCTCAAGGCCGTCTCAATCCGTACCGCGCCGTATCCCGGCTTTCCCACCGACATGCAGGCGCAGTTTATGGCCATTAATTGCATCGCTGAGGGCAGCGCGGTGATGCGTGAAACGATTTTTGAAAATCGCTTCATGCACGCGGTGGAACTCCAGCGTTTGGGCGCCAATATCAAGATCGATGGCAATACGGCCTTCGTTACTGGTGTGAAACGCCTGGAAGGGGCTACCGTGATGGCGACAGACTTGCGTGCCTCGGCAAGCCTGGTGATTGCCGGTCTGGTCGCGGAGGGTGAAACCCATATCGAGCGCATCTATCACCTCGATCGGGGGTATGAACAGCTTGAGGCCAAACTGATGGCGCTGGGCGCACAGGTGCGCAGGGAGAAGGCCTGATGGACAGCAGCATGATTACGATTGCCCTTTCCAAGGGTCGCATCTTTGAAGAAACCCTGCCGCTGCTGGCGGCAGCAGGCATTGTGCCGAGCGAAAACCCGGATTCCTCACGCAAGCTCATCATCGGCACGAATCGGCCTGATGTGCGGCTCCTCATCATCCGCGCCACGGATGTTCCGACCTATGTGCAACATGGTGCGGCCGATCTTGGTGTGGCTGGCAAGGATGTGTTGATCGAACACGGCGGAGATGGTCTCTACCAGCCGGTTGACTTGAACATTGCCAAGTGCCGCATGATGGTGGCCACACCGATTGGTTTCGATTATGCCGCCGCCGTGCGTCGAGGCGCACGCCTGTCGGTGGCAACCAAGTATGTCAAGACCGCACGGTTGTTCTTTGCTGGTAAGGGTGTGCACATTGATCTCATTAAATTGTACGGTTCGATGGAATTGGCACCGTTGGTGGGGCTTTCTGATGTGATTGTTGATCTGGTCTCTACGGGCAGTACGCTCAAGGCCAATAACCTGGTCGCGGTGGAGTCGATCATGGAAATCAGCTCGCGTCTCGTGGTGAACGAGGCGGCGATGAAGTTGAAACACGATCGCATCCAGCCCATCATTCAGGCGTTCAAGACTGCTGCGGCAGGTTAGAATCCCCTTATTCACTACTCCTTACGCGTATTTCAAATGATGACCCGTCTTGATTCCTGTAGCGCCGATTTTCAGGCGCAACTGGCTGCGCTGCTGGCCTTTTCCGCTGATACCGACAAGACGATTTCCGACACGGTAGAGGCTATTGTCAGCGCCGTGCGTCAACGCGGCGATGCGGCTGTGTTGGAGTACACCGCCAAGTTCGATCGCCTTGAGGTCGCGTCGATGGCCGAGCTGGAGTTGCCTAAGGCGCGTTTACACGCGGCGCTCGATGGCCTTCCGGCCGACTTGCGCACGGCCTTGAATGCCGCAGCCGACCGTGTGCGCAGCTATCACGAGCGGCAGTTGCAGCATTCGTGGACCTACACCGAGGCGGATGGCACGGTGCTGGGCCAGCAGGTGACCGCGCTGGATCGCGTGGGGCTCTATGTCCCTGGTGGCAAGGCCGCCTATCCTTCGTCGGTGCTGATGAACGCGATTCCAGCCAAGGTGGCGGGGGTGAAGGAACTCATCATGGTGGTGCCGACCCCGGATGGCGTGCAAAATGAATTGGTGTTGGCGGCGGCGGCCGTGTCGAATGTCGATCGGGTGTTCTGTATTGGTGGCGCGCAGGCGGTGGCGGCGTTGGCTTATGGCACAGCGACGGTGCCGCAGGGGGACAAGATCGTCGGCCCTGGCAACGCCTATGTGGCCGAGGCCAAGCGGCGCGTGTTCGGCGTGGT
>SXRG01000104.1 GCA_005793645.1 Burkholderiales bacterium | reverse complement strand
CGTGGATCGCGCAGATTCATCTTCCTGTCTTTGACTATATCCCAGGCGTCGCCATCATCTTCTTGCCTGCCGGGGTACGTACCCTATCCGTGCTGATATTCGGCTGGCGCGGCGCGCTGGGTGTCGCCATTGGCACTCTGATCACCTATTTATGGTTCTTTGATGACATTCACGAGACCGTGACCCTCTTCCATGGGGTCATGCTCGCAATCACCTCCGGATTTTCAGCTCTGCTCATGCTCAAGCTAGTGCAGTGGTGGCAACACCTCCCAACCGATCTATCCACGCTACGCCTAAAACACATTCTTATCATCGTAATCAGTCAAGGACTCCTGTCGGCTGGCCTGCACCAGTTGATCTACCATGCATTACCCATCTCTCCTTTCTATGAAACGCAACCGCTCCATATCTGCCTGAGCGGGTGGCTGGCCATGGCGGTCGGCGACGCCCTCGGCTCCATGATCCTGCTGTACGCCATCGCAATCGTAGCCCGCTGGGCCCTACAACGGGCTACATACTCAGAACCCAGCTCGTGATAAATTTAGGGGGTACCGTCACACACCCTCCTTATGCAAATCCTTGTCAATGGCGCACCCTGCCAACTCCCCCGCGACAGCCGTGTTACTGGCCTGATTGAGCAGCTGGGTTATACCGGCAAACGCATTGCCGTCGAACTCAACGGTGAAATCGTGCCCAAAAGCCGCCATCCCGACACCCCGCTCACCGAAGGCGACCAACTCGAAATCGTCGTCGCCGTCGGCGGCGGTTAAACCACACACACTCAACACTCAATCCACATGAACCCACTCATCATCGCCGGCAAGACCTATTCCTCCCGCCTACTGGTCGGCACAGGCAAATACCAGGATTTCACCGAGACCCGCGCGGCCATCGACGCATCGGGCGCAGAGATCGTCACCGTCGCCATCCGCCGCACGAACATCGGTCAGGACCCCAACCAGCCCAGCCTGCTCGATGCCGTACCGCCCTCGCAGTTCACCTACCTGCCCAACACCGCCGGCTGCTATACGGCCGAGGACGCCATTCGCACCCTGCGCCTAGCGCGCGAACTGCTTGACGGCCATGATCTGGTGAAGTTAGAGGTCTTAGGTGACCCGCAGTCGCTCTACCCCAATGTCGTCGAGACCCTGCGCGCTGCCGAAGTGCTGGTCAAAGATGGATTCAAGGTCATGGTCTACACATCGGATGACCCCATCATCGCCAAACAACTGGAAGACATCGGCTGCGTCGCCATCATGCCACTGGCCTCGCTCATCGGCTCCGGCATGGGCATCCTGAATCCGTGGAACCTGCAGATCATCATTGACCGCATCTCGGTACCCGTAGTGGTTGATGCCGGCGTCGGTACCGCATCGGATGCTGCGATTGCCA
Organism: Burkholderiales bacterium; assembly: GCA_005793645.1. Lineage (GTDB taxonomy): Bacteria > Pseudomonadota > Gammaproteobacteria > Burkholderiales > Thiobacillaceae > QYQG01. The sequence continues at coordinate 1,325 of SXRG01000104.1, read as the reverse complement.
TGGAACTGGGCTGCGACGCAGTGCTGATGAATACGGCCATCGCCGGCGCAAAAGACCCCGTGCGAATGGCCAGCGCCATGAAAAAGGCGGTCGAGGCCGGGCGTGAAGCCTTCCTGGCTGGACGCATGCCCAAAAAAATGTATCAAGCCAGCCCCAGTTCGCCCACCAGCGGCATGATCGGATCCTGATTTTGCTGCCACCAGAAACCACAGCACACCCGCAACGCGCCATCAGAAGCTTCGTGCTGCGCGCCGGACGCATGGGCAGCGGGCAGGAAAAAGCGCTGACCGAACTAGGACCGCACTTCATCCTGCCCTGGCGGAATGAACGGCTCGATCTCGATGCCGCCTTTGGTCGTTCCGCAGACAGAGTCGTCGAGATCGGCTTCGGCATGGGGCAGGCCACGGCCGAGATCGCCGCAAACCAACCTGAAGCGGACTTTCTCGGTATCGAGGTGCACACGCCTGGCGTGGGTGCCCTGCTGAAGGCCATCGGTGAGCGGGGGTTGGCCAACCTGCGCATCGTCCAGCATGACGCCGTGGCGGTATTGCACGACGGCATTGCCCCAGACAGCCTCGCCGGCATACACATCTATTTTCCAGACCCCTGGCACAAGAAGCGCCATCACAAACGCCGCCTGATCCAGCCGGAATTCATGCACATGCTCGCTGGACGGCTGCGGCCGGGCGGCTATATACACCTGGCCACGGACTGGGAGAACTACGCGGAACAGATGCTGTCCGTACTGTCCGCCGAGCCGCTGCTTCAAAACACCGCCCAAGGCTATGCGCCACGCCCCGCATTCCGCCCGCTCACAAAATTCGAGGCGCGCGGCCTGCGTTTAGGGCACGGCGTATGGGATCTGTTATTCATCCGGACGGAGGTTAAAAATGGATAGGCGTGCATTCATCAAGAGTACCGGTGCGAATGCTGGATTGGCGGGACTGGCCGCACTTGGTTCTACAAGCACTTTCGCAGACGGACCCACCATCCGCTGGCGTCTAGCCTCCAGTTACCCGAAAAGTCTCGACACCATCTATGGGGCTGCAGAACAAATCTCCCGTCGCGTCAGCGCAGCCACACAGGGCAAATTTCAGATCCGTTCCTACGCCGCAGGCGAGATCGTTCCCGGCCTACAGGTACTCGATGCCGTCCAGCAAGGTACTGTCGAATGCGGCCAATCCGCCAGTTATTACTATGTCGGCAAAAACTCGGCCCTGGCCTTTGACTGCGTCATGCCCTTCGGACTGACGGCGCGGCAACAAAATGCGTGGATGTACGCCGGCGGTGGTCGCACACTGATGGCCGATCTATTCAAACGCCAT
>SXRG01000103.1 GCA_005793645.1 Burkholderiales bacterium | reverse complement strand
TCGGCGAGGGAATCGAAGCTCTGCCTTTTGAGCAACTTTGCAACCGGCTTACATGATCATGAGGTCACCCAAACGCATTCTCGTCATCAAATTCCGCCATATCGGCGATGTACTGCTGACGGCGCCCTTAATCTCCACGCTTAAATTGGGCCTGCCCGGTTCGCGCGTCTGCGCCGTGGTCAAGCCTGGCACCGAGGCCATGCTGGAAGGCCATCCGGATCTTGACGCGCTGTTCGTCGTGCCCCTGCGGCAGACGGGCGAATCGGCCTTCGCCTTCTGGCTGCGCACGCTTAAATTCCTGCGCCAGTTGCGCCGCGAACGCTTTGATCTGGCCATCAACAGCACCGAAGGCGACCGCGGCATCCTCCTGTCGTGGCTGATCGGCTCCAAGGCGCGCTGGGGCATTGTCAAAAAGGGCCGTGAAAAGACCTGGCAAGCCCGCCTGCTGACCCGCCAGTTTCAACCCGTGCAAGGCTATATCCACACCGTCATCCGCAACCTTGCGCTGGCCGCTCCGCTGGGCCTGCCGGAATGCCGCGAGGTCAAACTCTTTGTATCCGAGGCCGACAAGGCGCGTGTGCGGGAACTGTTGGCAGAACAGTGGTTTGAGCCTTCAGAACCCAACAAACTCATCCATTGCCACCCCACCTCGCGCTGGATGTTCAAATGCTGGCCCGCAGACAAGGTGGCGCAGACCATCGACTGGCTACAAGAACGCGGCTACCGCGTGGCCCTGACCTGTGCGCCGGACAAAACGGAACGCGCGTTTCTGGAGTCGATCATCGCAGGATGCAAAACCCGTCCCATCGACCTGGGTGGCAAACTCACGCTGAAACAAACCGCAGCCTTGTCGGGCATGAGCCGGCTGTTTTTTGGCGTCGATTCGGCACCGATGCATATGGCTGCGGCGATGAATACACCCACGCTGGGGATATTTGGGCCGTCGGGTACCTTTGATTGGGGGCCATGGCCGAATGGATGGGTTGGCGATGAAACGCCATTCCCCGGTAGGAGTGGTACTAAGTATCAGTTGCCACATGGCGTTGTTCAGGATGATCGTAGTTGTGCGCCTTGTGGGAAGGCTGGTTGTTTCAGCACAAAGCGCAGCGCATGCCTTGACGAGTTGCCTGTCGAAAAAATGAAAGAGCCCCTTGCCAAGATGTTGGCGTTGGGGCCCTATTAGGCTCATCCCTGCTTCTGTGCCAATCCCAAAAAAGCGGTAAGTGCCTCGTCAACACTGATGTCAGTGACATTTTGTGAAGGCATCTGCAGCAGTTCATGAGGCACGCCCCACGGATGCCAGCGTTCAGCCGACGAGTTGCCAAAAAAACAGACGATCGGTTTGCCCAGGCCGGCTGCGATGTGCATTGCGCCGCCGTCGCTGCAGACAACTTGTTCACAAAGCGACAGGCCGGCAACCAGGGTTGATAGCGTGTGTGTCGGTACTGGCGTCACCGGAAGGCCGGTTAATTCATTCATAATGCGCGCGGCTTTGCCGTCATCACCCGGATGCAGCGCATCACCTTCTGCGCCTGGCGCCCAGAACAGCAGGATACGATCGGCGTGGTTGCCGGACAGCAGTTGCCGGATCAATTCGGCGAAACGATCTTCCGGCCAGCGCTGGCGCGGTTTGCGTGCCGAAATGTGAATGCCGACACGACGCTCGTAGGTGGGCAGGCCGAGATCCGTTCTCAGTCGTTCGACCTGCCGCGAATCAGGGTTTAATACCAATGGGCCTGGTGCGGTAGGGGTATTCAACGCCACAAGCAGTCGCGCGGTAATCTCGACCTCGTGCGCATTTCCGGTACGATCTGTTTCGATGATGCGCCGTGCGCCCAGCCATTGCGCGAAACGACGAGCTCCTGGCGATGCGCACAGTATGAGGTCAAGTCGCATGCGTCGCAATCGCCACAGCAACGCGGCGGTTTTACGCCAGACCGACCATCGACTCTCGCCGGTCGTGCGGTGTTTGGCCTTGCGGTAGGCGAATACTGCATCGATATCCGGGTTCCCATGGAGAATGGGTGCGTTATAACTGTTTGCCAGCACGCCAATCCATGCCTGTGGCCATTGCTGGCGCAAAGCGGCGAGCAGCGGCGTGGTGCAGATCAGATCGCCAATGTTGTCACGGCGGATGACGAGGATATTCACGACAATTGCCCTTCTGCCCATTTGACAATGGGTGCGAGCCTTTCTACAAAGGCATCAAATGAAAACTTTTGCATATGCTCTTTGGCAAAACAGGGGTAAAGCTTCTCATCATGAGTAGTCAATTTATGCATTAACCGAGCAAAATCTCTGCCATTATCCTCACGCGGATCGCGGTAGAGAAAACCGGTTTGGCCATCCAGCACTGTTTCTGTAAAGGGGGGCGCATCCACTCCGATCACGGGTGTGCCGCAGGCTTGTGCCTCGATGATGTTGAGACCAAGCGCCTCTTTCTCTGGAAGTCCAGTGAGCAGGTAGTCGATGCATTGATAAACGGATGCGACATCCGATTGGTGGCCCCAGAATCGTGTGCGATCCGCGATGGGCTTGAGTACATGAGTGAGATCGCGCACGGAGCCATAGCCGCCGCTGCCGAAGATTTCTAGATTGACCTGCGGAAACCGAGCCAGAACGGGAGCCAAATAAGAAAACAGAACGGGGAATTGTTTGATCGGTGTCATTCTGGAAACAATACCAAGCGTTAAACCAGTGCGACGCTCATATAAGGGGTGCGGCAGCCAAGGTTCAACCAAAGGCTCAAGCCAGGACAGGATACGATCGCGTCCCTTGCGCCGGTCCCAGTCATAGCGGCTGGTTCGGCGAAGCTGGGTTTTCTGGCTAATACGATTCAAATCGGCCACACCATACAGAGGCGTTTGCCAGGTCGACAGACCCGCCATTAGTAGGCCATCTATAACCCATTGAGAAACGCCGAAAACCATGTCGTGATATTGAAATGCGCCCGGATTTCGCCCTTGCACTGGCATATGGGCAATTGCTGTAGCTATTCCTCCTGTACCGCGAATCTTCTCACAAAGTTCTTTTTGCAATGAGCCATGACTCAAAATCCATGCTGGATGATTAGGCATGGCAGCGCTCAGCGATTGCATGGAATCCACTGGACATAATCGAACGGATGATGGCAGTGACAAAGATGCCCAAAACGCTGCATGTGGGTGGACATAAAGATGTGTAACAACCCCCAATTGATCCAGTGCCCTGCATAAAAAAGCGGTATAGATCTCGCCGCCGCCAAAATGGCGTTGCAGATTAATTTGATGGATTTTCATTGACCGCCGCCACACTCAGTTTGTTGGCCAGCGCGTAGTCACTGCCCGTGGCTTGCTGGATTGCAGAACGGGTCGCAGGCGTCGTCGTGGCGTTCTTGTGCAAGGTAATCAACATGTCAGTTTCCTTTCATTCCATCCTGCCAAGACAGCCATGAGAACTTCACGGCCTATTAACAGCGGACGTCGACTTTGTAGCAGATATTCGTCCGGGACCCAACACATAACCGCCATAAACTGGGTGAAATTATAGCCAAAACAGCGTTATTGTCTATTAATATCAATGCGTCATAAATAAATCAGGTGCGACTATTTACCACTTATATCTACCAGTTAATAATCTAAGGCCACCATAAATATACCAAAGAAATATCTTTAATGGCCTCAAATAGAAAAATTTGCTATGCCAGTATTTCGATTTCCAAATATTTTTGCATATATTGTCACTGTTTTTGTTGATTAATTGTCTGTATGCTTCAGGGTGCTTGTCAAAAATATTTATAATAAATCTATTAAACAGCAGGCCATTTATAGTATACATTGATTGCTGTAATTTGTTAAAAAGATTCTTATCTATATTATTATTTAAATATGCTGTTCCTTGTTCATTATGAATCCTAAAATAAGATAATACCTCGTCACAAATATACAAATCTCCATGTTCTAGTTGTCTAAGCCACATATCAAAATCGGCAAACATTAATAGAGAGACATCGAATAATCCGCCATATAAGTATTTTCTACGAAACATTACAGTTGTGGGCTCTCCTATCCAGTTGCCATGTTTTAAGGCCTCCAAAATGGCCTTTTCTTTATTTATCAAACCAAGCAATTTTGGTTTCAGGATGTCATCCTTTGCACCGAAAAACTGTCGATACGAGGTAACTATTGCCACATCTTGATTTGCATCCAGAATGCCAACAAAGATTTCCAGGCACTTTTCATTAAATTTGTCATCGGCATTAAGAAATTTTACATACTCTCCATTTGCTAGAAGTAAGGCCTTGTTATAGTTTCTATACATGCCTATATTAACATTATTTATTATCAGCTTTATTCTGATGTCTTTATTGGTATATTGCTCTACAACTTCTTTTGTGTTATCAGTTGAGCAATTATCTACAATTATAAGCTCAAAGTCTTGATATGTTTGATTTAAAACGCTCTCAATTGCTTCTTTTATATAGCGTGAATAGTTATATGTTGGAATAAGAACTGATACCTTTGGAACCTCTGCACAGCCACGGAGTTCAGGACCGCTAACGGGGGATGACGAACATTTGGCTCTTGGTGAATCATAGTGGGTAAATCCGTTCATCGTGCCGCCCAGCGTGGATACGAAAAATCCAGTTTTCCGCAGAGGAAATAGGCCATGTTGATGAAGTTCTGGGTGTTGCGGTAACCCCTGGCCCTTCGTTTGGCGAGTTGGATTTTGTGGTTCATGCCTTCAAGGACGCCGTTGGTCAGGCGTGAGTCGAAGAAGCGCACGATCCCCGCTCCAGTGCGCCTTGACGGTCTTTGCAAAGTGCATGAACGGCTGAATGGCCGCCTTTTCAACTTCTTGCATCCATTCTTTGAGATGCGCTTCGGCGCTTTCCCGGCTGGGTAGTTGCCAAATCTCGTTGAACAGCACTTTCAGCTGATAGGCATGGCCAATAGTAGGGTACATATCCATCAGGCCAGCGAGTTTCAAACGACGCGTGTCAGTCAGGTTGTCCCAGTCTCTAAGAAACAGATACTTGTTACCTTTCAACAGGGCGCATTCCTTCTGTTCCAGTTTGCGTAGCTTGTCCATGGCTTCGTTGAGCAGCTTGACCACATGAAAGCGATCAAAGGTGACCCTGGCCTTGGGAAAGATCTCGCCCACGCCGGCGATAAAGGAAGGCGACATATCCATGCTGACTTCCGTGATTTGCCCGGGCTTAACCTCTTGACTCGCAAGATATTCGCCAATGGCTTTGATGGTTTCCTTCCCTTTGCCGGGCACCGCGTGGATCAAGCGACCGGCATCCATATCGACTCCAATGGTGATGTATTCGTGCCCCTTGCGGCTTGAGGTTTCGTCCACGCCCAGGCGAGTAATTGATGAAGGATCATCCCGCTTGCGCGCCTCGCAGACCCAATGGTTGAACACCGTCCAGATCCGCTGGGGGTTGACGCGCAGCATCTCGGCGACCCGTTTGACGGGCATCTCCCGTTCGATCAGGGCCATCGCCAGGGCCTCGAAGAGCAGGGTGAAGCCGCTACCCGGCCGCGCCCAGGGCACTGGCACTGTTTCGACCCGGCCTTCGCGGGTCTTGATCCGGGGAACCTGGCAATGCAGGTGGCAGGCGTGCTCAAAGAAGTTCAGGTGTTGCCAGGTGCGCTTGACCGTGTCGTGAACCGGGCAGGCTTGGCCGCTGGCGTCGGCAAAGCGGCTGCCGCGCACAAAGCCCAGTGTCAGGTGAAGTTCCTCCCCACCCGCCGTGCCCGGCATGAATTCAATGGCCTCAACTTGCCAGGGTGTGTGCAGGCCCAGGGCCATACCGAAAAGTTGTTCGCTGTTCATGGTTGTCGTGCTCGTGTCAGGGTTGTTCTCTGCAAAATTTAGCGCGGATGGCGTCTTGGGCGCAACCGGTCTACCCACTCGATTTCACCAAGAGCCGAACATTTCAACCCCAATTTCTCGGGATTGCACAATAAATGGGCAGAATTCGACTCGATTTGGCCCAATTCAGAGCTTTTCCTGCTCAATTCCCGTTTCATGGACGGATTGCCCCCAAGTGGTATCGAGCGTGATACAGGTTGGCCAAGGCGAACAGGGTAACGACCTGGGCGGTGTTCTTGGCCAGGCCGCGGTAACGGGTCTTGAGATAGCCGAACTGGCGCTTGACGATGCGGAACGGATGTTCCACCTTGGCCCGAATATGGGCCTGGGCATGTTCGATCTTTTCCAGAGTCTGGCCCAATGGGGTGTCCGGCAAGGCTCTTCGGGTGCCGGGACGCATCGCAATATGCCATGTGACCGGGGTGACTTGGTTCTCCTCTCGCTTTTCGGCACCGACATAATCGGCATCTCCATGTACTGTCGCCTCCTGTCCATGCAGCAGGGCGTGGGTCTGGGTGACATCATGGGCGTTGGCTGGGGTGGTGACCACGGTATGGGTGAGGCCCGATTCGGCATCGACACCAATGTGCGCCATCTGTGCGGCCTCGCCTTGCTCGTGACCGCATCCCGCTACGCGGGACCGCCCGGCGGGCGTCCTTCGCCTTCGGCTTGTCATGCCAAAGTGCCAGTTGTTGCCCTTCTTGGTCTGATGCATCTCAGGAGCACGGGATCGGTCCTGGTTCTTGGTCGAACTGGGTGCGGCGATCAGGGTGGCGTTATTTGTCAAGATAGTTGTCACAGTAATCATGAAGCCAATTTCAGTTTCAAATCCGGTTTACCGGCAGGGTTGAGCCAGACGGAGGCCGGGCGATCCCAGTTGCGTGTACTCCCGCGCCAGCGTTCTGGTCGCATGGCCTTGGCGGCTTCGTAAAGCGCTTTGCGGGCCTGCAGGACGGCGATATCAGTGCCCAGGAGGCGCACCCAAGGGATCACTGCCTCCGTCTCCACCAGAAACTGTTGCCGTTTCGTGGTCTTGGGGCGACGGTCAAACTCAATCTCGGCAAAGCTGCATTGCATCATCGGGCTCCGTATGCATGGAATGGCACTATTATCCGTCACTGAGGTGGAATATGCAGTGGTTCCCTATGTGCATGCTGTGCAGGCCATGTTTTCAGAATGCCAATTTCAAACGGCACCCGTGGTTGCCATCTCGGCAGCATGGTGTAGTTTGACCACGGAAGCATGACCTCGCGTGATCGGTAGGCGCGTCCCCCCCAGACAATGGGAAGCTTGAATCCCGTAGCCTGTTCGAAGGCTACAACGAGGTCCTTCAAGCGTAACGGCATACCCGAGGAAATGCCGTATCGCATATGCCCCTGGCCTTGCTCTGGAAGTTGCGCCGCACCGATGATAAAGGCGTCGATGACATCGTCGATATGAACAAGGTCAATCATCTGTTCGCCGGGCGACATGGCGAACGGCTCCTGATCCAACGTAGTTTTCCAGAGTAGGGGGATTAGCTTAGGCCGTGAGTCATTCGGGCCGTAAGTGTCGAACAAGGCTAGCGTCATTACTCGCAGCCCGCAGCTATCGATGTAATAGGCAAGGATGTCTTCGAAGGCCTGCTTGGTGGCCGCGTATAGATTGACTGGGTTGTATTCTGCGTCCTCGTAGTGTTGCCAAGATGTGCTGGTATTGATTAGGTATTTGACCTGATTCGCCGCCATGGCTTCGGCGAGTTGGGTGGAAAACAGCAGGTTGCTGGCAATCAGAGCTTCCACATCTTCAGGTCGGTGTTGCGCAAGAAATAGCGATGCGAGGTGGAACACCACATCTGGCCGCGCATCGCTGACCAGTTGGATCATGTTGCGGGTTGAGCCGTCATGCTCATGCAGGGTAATTGATGGACGAATCGGATCTAGCGCATCTAATTTTGCTGTCGGCCGCACGATGACATGGACATCCCAGCCATCTGCCACAAGGCGTTTGGCAAGATTTGAACCGATATAACCCGTGGTGCCGGTGACCAATGCGCGGCGTGCGCTTTTCTGCAACTCATCCATAGACAAAGGGGCTCTTGAAATCAGACAGAGCGATGAACCCGCGGTCGCGTTCCGACAGCATCGGGCTTACGGTGGGCCAGGCAATGCCTATAGAACTCCAAAGAATGCCGGCATCGTGCTCAGGCGAATACTCGGTGGCAACCTTGTAAACGAGCGTTGCCGATTCGCTGGTTGCGCAGAATCCATGGGCGAGACCTTTCGGGATATAAACATAATTCCCTTTGTCGGCGCTCAAGTTTAGGGTCACGGACTTGCCGTAGCTTGGCGATTCCAGGCGCAAATCGGTAACGACATCAAATACTTCTCCTTGCGTACAGTAAACGACCTTTACATGATCCATCGGCGGGTTCTGGAAATGCATGCCACGGATCACCCCTTGGTGAGAGACGGAGTAGTACTCCTCGGCAAAATCCACTTCGAGACCGTGCTCGGCAAAGGCCTTCCGGTGAAAAACCTTCACAAACCGGCCACGCGCGTCGTCGAAGATACGCGGTTGTATCTCATAGCAGCCCGGTATTGCTGTGAGGTTAATCTGAAACATCAGAAATTAATTCCGAGAAAGGTTTCGATCTTTTCTGCGACATGGTCAAGCATAGGCTCAGTAAGACCCGGATATACCCCCAACCAAAAGGTCTGGTTCATCACTATGTCAGTATTGGCTAGCTCGCCGCTCACGCGGAAATTCTTGCTGACCATGTATGGCTGGCGCGTGAGATTGCCAGCAAACAACAGTCGGGTGCCAATCTTGTTCTGGTCAAGGTAGTTAAGCAGATCGACTCGGTTAACCGGCGCACTTTCCCGCAGGGTGATGGGGAAACCGAACCAGGATGGATCGGAATTAGGCGTGGCTTCGGGCAGGCATAAGAATTCTTCGCAGGATTTGAGGCGGTTTTTCAGGTAAGCGAAGTTGGCCTTGCGCGCAGCGATGAATCCATCCAGACGATCCATCTGCGCCAGTGCGCAGGCGGCCTGCATGTCGCTGATTTTCAGGTTGTAGCCGAGGTGGCTGTAGGTGTACTTGTGGTCGTAACCGTCGGGGAGGTCACCACCCAGTTCTTTCTTTGTCCAACAGAAGCGTTTGTTGCAGGTGTTATCTTTACCCGGGGGGCAATAGCAATCCCTGCCCCAGTCGCGGAATGATTCGGCGATGCGCTTGAGTTGGCAGTTGTTGGTGAATACCGCCCCGCCTTCGCCCATGGTGATGTGGTGGGCGGGGTAGAAGCTGAGGGTGCCGATATCGCCGAAGGTGCCGACTAGCTTGCCGTTATAGGTCGACCCTAGCGCGTCGCAACAGTCTTCGATTAGCCAGAGGTTGTGTTTCTTCGCGATGCGAGTGACTTCGGCGAGGTTGTAGGGGTTGCCCAGGGTATGGGCCAGCATGATGGCCTTGGTCTTTTCGCTGATAGCGGCTTCAAGTTTGCTTACATCGATGTTGTAGGTGGGGATGTCCACATCGACGAATACCGGTACTGCACCAAATTGCAGGATTGGGTTGACCGTCGTGGGAAAACCGGCGGCCACACCAATCACTTCGTCGCCCGGCTTGATGGCGCGCTCCCCTAGCTTGGGGCTTGTCAGCGCGGAGAAGGCAACGAGGTTGGCGGAGGAGCCGGAATTGACGGTCATGAGGTGCTTGACGCCCAGGTATTTGGCCAAGCGCTGCTCGAATGCATCGTTGAAGCGCCCCGTGGTGAGCCATCCGTCAAGCGAGGCTTCGACCATCAGTTGAAGCTCTTTGGTACCGATGAGCTTGCCAGATACCGGCACGGGCATCTCGCCAGGTGTAAACGGTTTGGGTGCATAGGTAATGTCGGCAAATTGCTGCACCAGTGCGGCGATTTCCGCCCGCAAAGCGTCAGGTGTCTTTTGGGGTTGAATGGTCATGATCAGTACGATTTTGCGTTCATGGTTTTCATATATTCGACGATCTGCTGCTGGCAGTGTTCCTGCATATCTTGGCCACCCAGCCAAGCGTGATGCCATGAGGTGATTTTTTCCAGCGCAGTGGCCAGATTCCAACTCGATGTCCAGCCGAGCCGCGCCTTGGCCTTGGAGATGTCCAGTTTGAGATAGTTGGCCTCATGGGGGTGCCCGCCTCCATCCAATTTCCAACTCGCGCCATTGCCCCAACTATCGGCCAGGTGTTCGACAATCCATTGAACCGGGCGGACATCTTCATCGTGGGGGCCAAAGTTCCAGCCCTCCGCATACTGCTGGCCTGTTTCTCCATATAGCATCTGGGCGAGCATTAAATAGCCAGACAACGGCTCCAACACATGCTGCCAGGGACGGGTAGCATGCGGGTTACGAACAATGACCGGCTGGCCTTTTTCAAAAGCACGGAGGATATCAGGAACCAGACGGTCGACCGCCCAGTCGCCGCCGCCCAGTACATTACCTGCTCTGGCTGATGCCAACGCAATGCCTTTTGACTGAAAGAAGGAGCGACGGTAGGCGCTGGTCACTAGCTCGGAGCAGCCCTTGCTATTGCTGTAGGGGTCGTACCCACCCATGGGTTCATCTTCACGATAGCCCCACACCCACTCCTTGTTTTCGTAGCACTTGTCGGTGGTCACATTGACGATTGCGCGCACCGATCCGGCATTGCGGGCAGCCTCCAGCACATGAACCGTGCCCATGACATTGGTTGCGTAGGTGGCAACAGGCTCGTTGTACGATAACCGGACTAGCGGTTGGGCTGCCATGTGAATCACGATTTCGGGCTGGCAGGCCGCCATGGTTGCGTACACGGCATCATAGTCACGGATGTCGGCAATAGTGCTGGTCATGTCCTCCGCAACACGGGCTTCGGTGAAGAGCGCCGGGGTCGTGGGCGGCTCAAGCGCCAAGCCATGTACATCGGCCCCCAACCTTTGCAACCACAGGCTCAGCCAACTGCCCTTGAAGCCAGTGTGGCCAGTGATGAAAACGCGTTTGCCACGCCAGAAATCAGGGTTGCCCACCATGTTCAGTCCCATTTCTTCCATGGGGCTTTGCCGCTCGCCCACAGTTCTTCCAGATGCACCTTGTCGCGCAGCGTATCCATGGGTTGCCAAAAACCATGGTGTTCATAGGCCTTGAGTTGGCCATCAGCCGCAAGTCCCATGAGGGGCCCCTGCTCCCAGACGGTGCTGTCGTCCTTGATGTATTTCATCACCTCGGGCTTGAGAACAAAGAATCCCCCGTTGATCATTGCGCCATCACCTTTCGGTTTTTCCATGAAGCTCATGACTTGGCTATTCTGGATGTCCAGTGCACCAAAGCGCCCTGGCGGAAAGGTGGCGGTCAGCGTGGCACTCTTGCCGTGCTGACGATGAAATTCGATGGTGGCGGAAATATTGATGTCGCCAACGCCGTCCCCATATGTAAAGCAGAACGCCTCATCATCCTTGATGTACTTGCCCGCGCGTAGCAGTCGACCACCCGTCATCGAATCTTCGCCGGTATCAACTAGGGTGACATTCCATGGCTCGGCGCGCTTGTGGTGGACTTCCATACGATTGCTGCGCATGTCGAACGTGATGTCGGACATGTGCAGAAAGAAGTTAGCGAAATACTCCTTGATGACATATCCCTTGTATCCGCAGCAAATGATGAAGTCTTTGATGCCGTGGTCGGAATACATCTTCATGATGTGCCAACGAATCGGGCGCCCGCCAATTTCCACCATTGGTTTGGGACGTGTTGCGGTTTCTTCACTGAGCCGAGTGCCGAGGCCACCGGCTAGAATCATTGCCTTCATGAACTTTCCTTGAGATCGTGGAATGGAGAAACAAATGTGTTGGAGTAGAAGCGACTACTATTCAGACTCGCTACCATGAGTTGGGCACGTGCGCTGTCAATCACGGCCAAAGAGCCGCAGGCGCATAAACCACGGTCTGCTCTAGGGTCGTGCCGGATTGTAGAATGATTTGCTGGATGTATCCACCGTATCTACGCACGCACATCCAGGAGGAGGTGCCACGCGAAGGTACGAGGACACGCTTCAACCGCACGGTGCGCTACGAATGGCTCTTACAGTACCTGTGGGCCAACCCGGACGAAGTGTGTCAGTTTGCCACCCACTGGATGTACGATTACAATCACCACTGCCCCCACATGGCCTTGGGCGGTTTCACTCCGAAACAGCGGCTGGCCATGGCCGCATGACTCCGCTTTTGAAGGCCCCTTTTAATGGGGGTGTTGCCCTTCCGTCAGTTGCTGGTAGTGTTCTTCGTTCACAAGAATGCCAGCGTGGCCGGTGAACTCACTCTCTGGAAAATGCTGAGATGCCTCAAATATTTTCTGCAAGGCCGGGTTTCCAACCACCTCTGGGAGTTGGAAGCGGTAAAGGATCGCTGAATTGATGGAAGCCCCCGCTCGCATCCTGATAGTCAATACCACCCGCATCGGCGACACCCTGGCGGCGACCCCGGCCATAGACCGATTGCACCGGCATTGGCCTTCTGCGCACATCACGGTAATTGGCAGCCCGCACCGGGTTTGTATGGTGGAAAATCTTCCGGGGGTCGAAAGGGTCGTCCCTATGACCAAGCGCGTCGCCCGGTTCCGGGGCTGGCTGCAACGCAACGCCTACGATCTGGCCCTGGTCTACAACTACGACGAACCTCTCGTGCGCTACGCCCTGCGGGTGGCCAGCCGGGTCGTCGCATTTCGGCAGAAAAGTGCGGATATCAATCGGCGTCTGAGTCTGTGTATTGATCCTGATGCCTATCCCACCGTGCATATCACGGAACATTTTCTGCGTTTGCCTGCGGCCCTCGGCATCCATGGTGGCAACGGTCGCATCCTTTACCGCTGTCATGCGCAGGAAGTGGAGGCCGCTGCAAAGCGTCTGCAAGATCAGGGCTTTCTTTCTAGGCGACCCCTGGTGGGGTTACAGGTGGCCAGTTTTGCCACCAAGAGTTACCGCGACTGGCCGGTCGAGTCTTTCCTTGCACTGAGCCAGGCTATCCTGGCTCGCTGGCCGAATGCCGGATTTCTCATCTACGGGGGGGCGGTTGAGAAGCCGCGAACCCTCTGGCTCAAGGAGCGACTGGCGGGGTCCGCGCTCCTCTTGGCCGGCCAACTTTCGTTGAGGGAGACGGCGGCAGTGATGTCCCTCAGCGATCTTTACATCGGGGTGGATACTGGCCCCACTCACCTGATGAGCAGTTTTGATATTCCCATCATTGGTCTCTATCACCCGCGTCATCCTGCACGCTGTCTGGGGCCCAAAGACCACCCATTAAATTTCAGTCTTGATCACCCCGGCAGTGACGACCTTGACGGAGAACCTAGTCCGATGTCCGCTATTCGCGCTGATCAAGTCTTCGCCCGGGTGGAACATGCGCTGGCAAGGCGGGGGTATGTCTGATCTGGTATCTCTGCTTTGGTTGACCCAGGGCCGCAGTCCCAGGCTGCCCAGCCTGCGCTTGCGCGTTCTGGAAATCATGCCCTACCTTGCGAACAGATTTGAACAGACCTACTGCCCTGCACCGACGACCCTGTGGAGGGTCTGGCGCCTGCGCCGACGCCTGCGCACGGCGGATGTGGTGGTGCTGCAAAAAGAGCTGGTGTCAATCCCGGTCATGAAATTGCTGCGTTGGTTCTCACGACGCCTCGTCTACGATTTCGATGATGCTGTCCATGTCCGCCTTCTGGCAGCAGGAGATTGCCGGCCTAGCCGGAAGCGCGCGCGACGTTTTGGGGTCATTTGCCGAGCCGTGGACCTCGTCATCGCCGGTAACCCCATCCTTGAGGATGCAGCACGGCAGCACGGCGCCCGCAGGACTGCCGTGCTGCCCACCGCCGTGGCCTTGGCGGATGAAGCTTCCGTCGAAAATGGGGTGCTGAGGCCGGTGCGTTTGGGCTGGATTGGAACCGACGTCAACCTACCCTACATCGAAGCCATGGAGCTTGTGTTTTTGCGTTTGCAGGAGCAGGGCCATGCCTTTGTGCTACTCGTGATGGCCGCCCGCGCGCCCGTATTCCGGCGTTTCACTGCAGTCGAATTCATCCCTTGGACGGAGGACAGGGAGGCGGCATTTCTGGCCGCTATTGACATCGGTCTTATGCCTCTTGCAGACAATGAACACACCCGCGGCAAATGCGCCTACAAGGCGCTTCAGTACATGAGCCTGGGCAAGCCGGTGGTGGTCAGCGATGTCGGCGTCAATGCCGAATGGACCGCCGGGGCGGGGTATGCCACCACCACCTTTGATGAAACGACTGAGGCATTGCACAAACTGATTGCGCACCCCGCGCTACGAGAGACCCTGGGAGCGGCAGGGAGGGCAAGGGTTTTGCATGATTTTTCCCGCACGGTGGTGGCCAACCATTTGAATGAATTGCTGATCTCCTTAATCGAGAACGCGGAGTGACACATGCATGAAAGCGTCAAACAGGCGGATCAGCCGAATCCTTCCTCGAAATGTATTGGGCTGCCGGTCGATACCCTGGTCGGTGGCGGCTCGCATAGCACCCGCACGCGGTCTGCCGTTGAGGAAGCTACTGGGTCTTGATTCAATTGCGTAAGGTCTAGTCAATCAAACCTAATTCACGGGCTATCGCACCTGTGCTCAATCCCTCTCTCACACGCTTGAATACCAGCATCTTGAGCCCGGCGTGTTCCTGCTTCGGTATCTTCTTCATCTCTCTTCTTCACAAGTTAATGTCAATATTATGTCACCCTTGGAAGTCGGGATTTCGGGGAATGTTAGGGGGGACCTGTTTGAAAATGCGCTCCATCTCATCAAGCATGATCAGTATATCGAAGCAGGCGTGTCCTTTGGCGAGGGCCGCATTGCCTAGGCTGTGGCGCAGGGCGGCATCGTTTAGCAGCAGTTCGAGCGCATCGCGTAGCGGCTCGGTTTTGTGTGGTTCGACAATCAGGCCGGTACGCCGGTCATCGACCGCCTCGGTGATGCTGCCGACCGGAGTGCTGACTACCGGCAGGCCGCAAAGCATGGCTTGCAGTAATACTTGGGGAATCCCCTCATTGGCATAGGAAGGCAGCGCGAAGACATCCATGGCCTGCAGCCAAGGCGGCACATCGCGCTGGTTTCCAGGCATGGTTATCCGGTCGTTAAGCCCCAGTTTGGCAACATGCAGCTGGAGGCTCTCGCGTTGCGGCCCATCCCCCACGATCAGCAACTTCCACCCCGGTGCATTGATCTGCGCGAACGCATCCAGCAGGTAGATGTGCCCCTTCCAGCTACGCAGTGTCGCGACGATGCCGATGTAATGTGTGTCCGGGTCGAGCCCCAATTGGAGGCGGGCCTCGCGTTTGTTGCCGGGTTTGAAGCGCTCGGGGTCGATGCCTGTTGGAACGGATGTCACCCGTGCGGGATCTGCGCCGGTTTGTTGGATGACTTGCTGGCGCAGGGCCTCGCCCGTGGTGACAACATGGCGGACGGCCTTGGTATAGAGCCAGCGGCTGGCCCAGTTGTTGGGGATGATTGATGAGATGTGGCGGGTGCGGACGATGGGGGGTGCGTTTTTGAAGGTCTGGCAGGCGAGGGCGGCAAGCCAGGAATCGGTCGAGCTGTGGGTGTTGATGACATCCACGGGATTTTGTTTCAACCAGCGGCGCAGGGCGAAGAGGCCTTTGAGATTTTTGCGGCCGATGGGCAGGGCGATCGTGGGCACGCCGCGTTTGGGGCCTTCTTCATAAATACGCGATTCGGCCGGGCACAGAACCCAAACGGCGTGGCCGCGCTCGATAAAGCCGCGCGATTCTTCCAGGATGCGGATTTCCTGGCCGCCCCAGCCGCACGAGGCCTCGGTGTGGACGATGTTCATGGTTGATCCCTTTGGCCTGACTTTGGCGTGGGCTGCGACGCTTCCAATGGGCCGGCGCGGCTGGGGGTTGGAGCGGGCGTCTCTGGGCGCATGCCGTGTTTGCTTGGTTTCAAGAAACGATGCGGGCGAGCGCGGTGAGCCGAATATCGGTGTTGCGGGTGGTGCTCACAGAGGCTCTCCTTCCGCGTAGGCGATTTCGTGAATGCCAGTGCGGAGCAGGTTCGGCGCCGAAATGACGACATCGACCTTGCGCCCGCCCAGAGCGCGCAGGGCGCGGGTGGATAAACGGGCGGACATCAGCGCCGGGCGCTCTACCGGTTGTGTGAATTCGACCATAAGATCGACATCGCCACCGCGTGCGGTGTCATCCAGGCGGGAGCCGAATACCAGAATG
>SXRG01000018.1 GCA_005793645.1 Burkholderiales bacterium | reverse complement strand
GTGATTTCTTTCACGCCGAGGACGAAGTCGTCGTCGGTGTGTGGATTTTTGACATCGACTGTCCACGATAGGGTGCCGTCGGTCCCGGTCTTGGGTTCTTTCAGGCTGAACAGGGCATCGAGTACCGGGGTCTTGCCTTCCGCCTCCAGGCAGCCGAGTGCATCCAGATGCCAACGCACGAGTTGTGCTACGGCCGAAACGATGCTCGGTACCTGACGCGGCTCGCCTTCGGGCGGGAATGGGATGGTGCAGGTATCGTCGCCACGGGTTTTGGCTAGCGTTTCGAGCTTTAGTTTTAGCCAGGCGCGATCGTTGGCACGCATGTCCATGGATAAGGTTTTGGCCAGTGCCCCCAGTCCGCGTGGTTGTTCAGCCCCGTTGATCCAGACTTCGAATGGCCAGGCCTTGCCGCCCCCATTCTGGATGTGGCCTACAAACAGGGCAAAGCTGCCTTGCGGGTACTCCAACATATAGCTCCAGGCTAGGTTGCCACCGGGTAACTTGGGTCGACCTGGCCATTTCAGGCTCTCCAGAACCGGTGCGGGGATGGCCTTGATTTCGATGCGACGGTTGACATCGCCGCTGGTGAAGTCTTGTGGTGCGGCCTTTTCTGGGGCAACCGACAACACGCTGCCCAGCACAGCATTGGGCCGGTAGGTGGTAATGCCTTTTAGTCCGGACTTCCAGGCGGCAAGGTAGAGGTCTTCGAAGTCGGAAAACGGATAGGTTTCCGGCACATTGACGGTCTTGGAGATGGCTGAATCGACGAAGGGTGCGACGACCGCGACCATTTCCATGTGCCCTAGGGCGGAGATCTCCAGCGCAGTGACGAAGCTGGCGGGTAGATGTTCGGTGTCGCCGCCCATTTCGCGATACATACGCCAGGCGTGGTCCTCGACCTGATAGTCCTTGTGGCCGCCGTCCGGCATGCGTTTCTTGCGTGTGTAGAACCATGAGAAGGGTGGTTCGATGCCGTTGCTGGCGTTATCGGCAAAGGCGAGCGAGATGGTGCCGGTGGGGGCGATGGATAAGAGGTGCGAGTTGCGCAGGCCGTGTCGACGGATGCTGTCTTTCAGGTCGGTCGGCAGGCGGCTGGCAAAGCTGGGGATGGCCAGATACAGATCGGCGTTGAAGAGCGGGAAGGCGCCGCGTTCAATGGCCAGATCGACGGAGGTGCGATAGGCCGTGTCACGCATGAATTCGGCTGTTTTGCTGGCGAAGGCTCGTGCATCGGCCGTGTCGTAGCGCAGGTTCAACATGACTAAGGCATCGCCAAGGCCGGTGAATCCGAGTCCAACACGTCGCTTGGACTGCGCTTCGGAGTGCTGTTTTTCGAGCGGCCAGGCGGTCAGGTCAAGCACATTGTCCAGTGCCCGCGTGGCAATCTGGACGACTTCGGCAAAACTATCGAAATCGAAGTGTGCCTGTGAGGTAAAGGGTGAACCAACGAAGCGTGCCAAGTTGATTGAACCCAGGCAACAGCATCCGTAGGGTGGCAAGGGCTGCTCGCCGCACGGGTTGGTGGCCTCAATGGTCTCGCAATAGGCCAGGTTATTGTCACGATTGATACGGTCGAGGAACAGCACGCCCGGTTCGGCATGGTCGTAGGTGGCGTGCATGATCTGCCCCCACAATTCGCGGGCGGGCAGTTTGCGATAGACCCACTGGCCGTCGTTGCGCTGGTACGAACCAGCGGCAAGCAAGTCTGTAGCGGGCTTGGCGCGATGGGTGAGTTCGATGTCGGCATCGGACTCGACGGCCTGCATGAAGGCGTCGGTGACGCCCACCGAGATATTGAAATTGCGCAGGTCGCCGCTGTCCTTGGCATGGATGAACTGCTCGATGTCCGGGTGATCGCAGCGCAGAACGCCCATCTGCGCGCCGCGACGAGCGCCGGCGGATTCCACCGTCTCGCAGGAGCGGTCGAACACACGCATGTATGACACGGGGCCGGATGCGCGAGACTGCGTACCCTTGACCAGCGCGCCCTTGGGACGGATAGCGGAGAAGTCATAGCCGACCCCGCCGCCGCGTCGCATTGTTTCAGCGGCGTCTTCCAGGGCGACATAGATGCCTGGCTTGCCTTCTGATTCGCCGGAGATGGCATCGCCCACAGGCTGCACGAAGCAGTTGATCAGTGTGGCTTGCAGGTCTGTGCCGGCGGCTGAGTTGATTCGTCCAGCGGGGATGAAGCCCGATTCCATGGCGTGAAAATAGCGCCGTTCCCAGTGTTCGCGAACCTCGGTCTGTTCGGCAGAGGCCAGCGCACGCGCCACGCGTCGTCGCACATCCTGAACACTTTGCTCGTCGCCCTTGGCATATTTTTCGAGCAATACCTCGCCGGAGATGTCTTGGGCGGTCAGTTCTGGGAACAGCGCTTCTTGCATGGTGCGACTCCTGTCGGTGCGTGAGCGAAAACACTACATGTTGTGCAATTCTATTAAAGATACCACTAAATGACAGGTTTGCAAGCCTGTGAGTCAAGAAAAATTTGCCACCACCGGTGTGTGGTCCGAAGGTCGTTCGTTGCGGCGCGGGGCGGTGTCTATGGTGCAGCTCGTACAGGTTTCGGCCAGCGCGGACGAGGCGAGGATGTGGTCGATTCGCAGGCCCAGGTTGCGGCGAAAACCGGCCTGGCGGTAATCCCACCACGAAAAGCTTTTGTCCGGTTGATCGAAGCGGCGGAAGCAATCCGACAGCCCTAGTTCTAGCAGCCCGAAATAAGCCTCACGCTCTGGTGTACTGCATAGCATCTGTTCATGCCAGCCTTTGGGGTCATAGCAGTCCGCATCCGTCGGGGCGATGTTGTAATCGCCTACGATGGCCAGACGCGGATACCGCGCCAGTTCGTCCGCCAGCCAGCCGCGCAGTGCCGAAAGCCAGCGCAGCTTGTATTCGTATTTGTCTGAATCCACCGCCTGGCCATTGGGCACATACACGCAAATCACCCGCGTCCCGCCCACGGTCGTTGCCAGTACGCGCCTTTGCGCGTCATCAAAACCTGGAATGCCAGACTGAATATCGTTCAATGGCTCACGGCCAAGAATGGCGACACCGTTGTATGTTTTCTGACCGGAAAATGCGACCTGATAGCCAGCGGCCTCGATCTCCGCACGGGGAAACCTGCCGTCCTCCAGCTTGGTTTCCTGCAGACATAAGACATCGGGTGCGGCAGTGGACAACCAGTCCAGCACCTGCGGCAGGCGCACATTTAGCGAGTTCACATTCCAGGTGGCAATCTTCATGGCCGTATAATGCCGCAAAACACGGATCAACCAGACATCATGCAAACATTAACCGTCAACCTTGGCGACCGCAGTTACCCCATCCACATCGGCCCTGGCCTGCTTGATCGCGCCGATCTGATCCTGCCGCATCTGGCGCAAAAACGCGTCTTTATCGTCACCAACACCACGGTGGGGCCGCTGTATCTTGATCGTCTGAGCCGGACGCTTGCCGACGCGGGCGTGCGTATCACATCGGTGGTGCTGCCTGACGGCGAGGCATACAAAAACCTGGAAACACTGAATCTGATCTTTGATGCGTTGTTGACAGACCGTGCCGAACGCAAGACGACGCTGGTTGCCCTGGGCGGTGGCGTAATCGGCGACATTACCGGCTTTGCTGCGGCCAGTTATCAGCGCGGTGTGCCTTTCATTCAGGTGCCGACCACCTTGCTGTCCCAGGTTGATTCGTCTGTGGGTGGCAAGACCGGGGTCAATCATCCGCTCGGCAAAAACATGATCGGCGCATTCTGGCAGCCGCAACTGGTGCTGGCGGACACAGACAGCCTGAATACATTGCCAGACCGGGAGCTGTCCGCTGGCATGGCCGAGATCATCAAGTACGGCCTCATCACAGACGCCGGATTTTTCGGCTGGCTCGAAGCCAACATTGCTAGGCTGATGACGCGCGACACAGCCGCACTCACCGAGGCAATCTATCGCTCCTGCGACAACAAGGCCCGCGTGGTCGCCGCAGACGAGCGCGAGGCGGGTCTGCGCGCTTTGTTGAACCTCGGTCACACCTTCGGCCACGCAATCGAGGCCGGCATGGGTTACGGCAATTGGCTGCACGGCGAGGCTGTCGCAGCAGGTACGATGCTGGCCTGTGACCTGTCCTGCCGCATGGGGCTTTTCACCCGAGCCGACTGCGACCGCGCCGCCGCATTGTTCAAGGCAGCCAACCTGCCCACCGTCGCACCCGCACTGGATGCCGCTGAATACCTGCGCCACATGGGCGAGGATAAAAAGGTCGAGGGCGGCAAGCTGCGTTTTGTTCTGTTGCGCGCCATCGGCGAGGCTTTCGTCAGTGAGTCGCCAGCGGATCTGCTGCAACAAACGCTGACCGAGGCCGTGGCTTGAGTGCCGTAATGGCCGCCTTGGCCCCCTACGCCTGCAATAGCGCTCAAACCCGTGGGCGCCGTTATCCGGAGCCGCTGGCCGCGCCGCGCAGTGAGTTTCAGCGTGACCGTGACCGCATCATCCATTACACAGCATTCAGCCGATTGGAGTACATGACCCAGGTATTCGTGAACAACCAGGGCGACCTGTTTCGCACGAGGCTGACCAAAATCCAGGATGTGTCGCAGATCGGCCGCACCCTTGCGC
>SXRG01000102.1 GCA_005793645.1 Burkholderiales bacterium | reverse complement strand
CCCATGAACACCTCGGCGGGATAGGCGTTGAACCACAGGAAAGCAAGGCCCGCCCCGACGATGGCGGAACAGACGATGACCAGTTCGCCAGCGCCCGGAATAAAAGGCAGGGCCAGATATTTTGCGAACACGGCATGGCCCGCGACATAGGCGAATATGCCGAGCGCGCCGCCCACCATCACCGTCGGCAGGATGGCCAGGCCGTCTGCCCCGTCGGTGAGATTGACCGCATTGCTTGCGCCAACGATGACAAAATAGGCGAGGATGACGAAGCCCGTCGCGCCAAGCGGAATGGCCACCTGCTTGAAGAAGGGCACGATCAGCTCGGTCTGCGCCGGCAGATGCGCCGAATACGCCAGCCAGAGGGCAACAATGATCGCAATCACCGACTGCCCGAAATATTTCCAGCGCGAGGCCAGACCCTTCGGATCGCGATAAACGACCTTGCGCCAGTCGTCCACCCAGCCAATCACACCAAAACCAATCAGCGTAATCAGCGTCGCCCACACATAACGACTGGAGAGATCAGCCCATAGCAGCGTGGTCAGAATGATGGCCACCAGGATCAATACCCCACCCATGGTTGGCGTACCCTGTTTGACCAGATGCGTTTGCGGCCCATCGTTGCGCACCGCCTGACCCACCTTCTTGGCCGCCAGCCAGCGAATCATGGCGGGGCCGATCAGAAAAGAGATGACTAACGCCGTGAGCGCTGCCAACACCGCGCGCAGCGTGATGTACTGGAACACATTGAAGGCACGCACATCATGGCCAAGCCACTGAGCCAGCATCAAGAACATAGTTTGTGCTCCACAAACGATTGCACGACGCGCTCCATCCTCATGAAGCGCGACCCCTTCACCAGCACCGTCACCTGCGACGCCAGCACCTGTTCAACCCCAGCCAGCAGGTCTTCAATCATCTCGAAATGCTGGCCGCCATCGCCAAAGGCGCGTGCGGCATTCAGGGCCAGATCACCGAGGGCCAAGAGGCGGTCAATGCCCGCGGCTTTTGCGCGTGCGCCAATCTCGGCATGTAATTGCGCGGCATCCGGCCCCAGCTCGCCCATGTCGCCCAGCACCAAGACACGCTGGCCCGACTCAGCCGCAAGCACGGCGATGGCAGCCGAAACCGAGTCCGGGTTAGCGTTATAGGTATCGTCGATCAAACGCGCGCCAAGAATGCAGTCATGCACCTGCAAGCGGCCCTTGACCCCGGCATAACCGGCCAGCCCGCGCGCCACGGCATCGGTCGATGCCCCCAACGCCAAGGCAGCGGCAGCGGCAGCCGCTGCGTTGCGAGTGTTGTGCTCACCCGGCGTAGCGAGTGTGGTTTCAACGCGGCCTTGCGATGTATGGAAGATCAGCGCGGTGCCATTGCGTTCGGCACGGACATCCGCATTGGCGCTCAAGCCGAATGAAACCACCCGATGCGCCCCGGCCAGATCGCGCCACAGTCCAGCATACGCATCATCCGCATTGACGATGGCGATGCCGTCCGCGCGCAATCCGGCGTAAACCTCCCCCTTGGCGCGGGCCACCGCCTCCAAGGTACCCAGACCCGCCAGATGAGCGCGCTGGGCGTTGTTGACCAGCGCCACATCCGGCGTGGCAATGTGGGTCAGATAATCGAGTTCGCCAGGGTGATTCATGCCCATCTCGGCCACGCAAAAGCGGTGCGCGGGCGTGAGTTTTAACAGGGTCAGCGGCAAGCCGTAGTCGTTATTGAGATTGCCTTGAGTCGCCAGCACAACGTCTTCGCCCGCCTCCGCGCGCAGGATGGCTGCGGTCATCTCCTTGACCGTGGTCTTGCCGTTGCTGCCGGTGATCGCCACCAGTCGCGCCGGCATTTGGCCGCGATGCCAGGCGGCAAGTTGACCCAGCCCGATGCGCGTATCTCCGACCACCAGGGCGGGCGAGACAGCAAGCCCGGAATCGGCCGCGATCATCACGGCGGCCGCGCCACGCGCGAGCACATCGGCCACATAATGATGCGCATCGAAACGCTCGCCACGCAGGGCCACAAACAATGCGCCGGACACATCGCCACGGCTGTCGGTGACAACGCGATCCCACGCAACATCAGGGCCGACGGCCTGGGCACTTAGTGCGGCGGCGATTTCAAGCAATCTCATGGGCGCTCCTGCGGGCATTCAATGCCTGTCGTGCAACGGCGGCATCAGAGAAAGGCAGACGCTGCCCGCCAATCTCTTGGTAATCCTCGTGGCCTTTGCCCGCAATCAGCACCACATCGTCAGGGCCGGCCTCAGCGATGGCGGCGAGGATGGCGGCCCCCCGATCGATCAGAGTGCGCTGTCCGGTGGGCATAGCCGCCAAAATAGCGTCGATGATGGACTGAGGATCCTCGTGACGCGGGTTATCGCTGGTGACGATTGCACAATCTGCGCCACTCGCCACGGCCTCTCCCATCAGCGCACGCTTGCCACGATCGCGCCCGCCGCCACAGCCAAACACGCAACATAGGCGGCCGGCGGTGAGGGGACGCAGCGTGGCCAGCACCTTTTCCAGTGCGTCCGGGGTATGGGCATAATCGACGATCACCCGTGGGCCGCCCGACTCGCGCGGCAACACTTGCAGGCGACCCGCCACTGGTGCGAGTTGTTCCAGTTGCACTGCCACATCAACCAACGACAGCCCGCTGGCCAGCAAGGCCCCGGCGGTGGCGAGCAGATTTTCAGCATTGAAGCGGCCCAGGAGCGGGGAACGCACCGCAGCCGCGCCCCACGGCGTAACCAAGGTAAAGCGCAGACCATCGGCATCCATCTGCAATGCAGCAGTATGGATGTCACCTTGATCGATACCATAGGTCAGTACCTGTGGCACGCGCCCGATCAATGCCTTGGCCAGGCGTGCACCCAGGGCATCATCCGCGTTAAGCACGGCGGCCTTGAGTCCCGACCATGAAAACAGCCGAGACTTGGCCGCGGCATAGGCCTCCATATCACCGTGATAGTCGAGATGATCGCGCGACAGATTGGTCAGCACGGCGACATCAAAATGCATCCCCGTCACGCGCCCCTGATCGAGCGCATGCGAAGACACCTCCATAGCCAGCGCATCGGCCCCCACTGCGACAAACCCGGCCAGCAAGCCTTGCAGCGTGACGGCATCGGGGGTGGTGTGGCGGCTACCCTCCAACGCATCGACAAAGCCATTGCCCAGCGTGCCAACGATGGCGGTCTTGCGACCAGCCCGCGTCAGCGCCTCGGCCATCCAGTGCGAACAAGAGGTCTTTCCGTTGGTGCCGGTAACGCCAATGCTCCACATGTTTCTGGATGGATCGCCATACCATTCGACCGCTAACGCCGCCGCCTGGCGAGCAAGCCCGGCCAACGCAAAGTTCTCGACGCGGACATCAAACGGCCAGGAAAAATCGGTGGGATCCCAGACCACAGCGGCCGCACCGGCCTCCACCGCAGCCGCAATATGAGCACGGCCATCATGCACGCTTCCGGGCCAAGCGAGGAATATGTCGCCCTCGCGCACGCGGCGGCTGTCAGCCGTCAGATTCGCGTGCGGTGAGCACTCACGCAGCACAACCATCAGGGCGTTAAGGGTGGCATCCGTCATACCGCCTCCGCCACGACCGGAGTACGCACCGGCGGCAAGGATTCCATCCGGTCATCTGGCGGCAGGGCGAGGAAACGCAAGGTGCCTGCCATGATGCGAGAAAATACCGGTGCGGCCACTTCACCCGCGTAGTAAGTGCCCGTGCTCGGCTCATCCACCATAACGGCGACCACCACACGGGGGCTGGAAGCCGGAGCCATCCCTACGAAAGAAGCGTAATAGCGGTTCCCGGCAAAGGAGCCGTCAATCAATTTGTGTGCGGTACCCGTCTTGCCCGCCACGCGATAACCTGGCACACGCGCCTTGGGGGCGGTACCCCCTTCCTGCGTCACCAGCTCCAGCATGGCTCGTACCTGTTGGGCCGTTACCTGGCTGATCACCCGCTCACCCTCCACCGGGGTGCTGCGTTTCTCCACCGTCAGCGGCATCAGGAGGCCGTCATTGGCAAACAGGGTATAGGCCCGTGCGAGCTGCAGCAAACTGACTGAAATGCCGTGGCCATAAGCCAGGGTACCTTTTTCGATGGGCAACCACTTGGACTTCGTCGTGCGCATCTGACCTCGGGTCTCACCCGGCAGCCCAGAACCCGGGGCCTTGCCAAAGCCGCTCCGGGTATAGATGTCATGAATGTCACTGTCAGGCATATTGCCGGCGATCTTGGCCATGACCACATTGCTCGATGTCTGTATGGCCTCCGCGACAGTGATGATCCCTTTCTTGTTATGCGTATCGCGAATAAGCTTGCCCGAGAGCACCAGAGTCTCATCTGAATCGTAACGCGTACCCGGCTTGACAATACCGCGCTCAAGCGCCGCCGAAATAAAGATCGGCTTCATAGTTGAACCTGGCTCGAAAGCGTCTGTCACCGCACGATTGCGGGCCAGAGACGGGGTCATCGCCGCGCGATCATTCGGGTTGTAGGCCGGATAATTGGCAAGCGCCAGAATCTCACCCGTGCGCGCGTCCAAAACTACGGCGCTGGCCCCTTGCGCGCGGAATTTGCCAGTGGCTGCCTGCAATTCCCGGTAGGCCAGATACTGAATCTGTGAATTGAGGCTAAGCGTCAGATCGCGTCCAGGCTTGGGCAAGCGAATGAGATCCAGATCCTCGACGATATTGTCCGCACGATCACGAAGAACAAACTTCCGACCAGGCACTCCGGCCAACACGGATTGATAAGACATTTCAATGCCCTCAATCCCTTTATCTTCCACATTGGTCACACCCAAGACCTGCGCCATCATCTCACCTGCCGTGTAATAACGGCGGTATTCCGGCTTGCTGCTCACTCCCTTGATATTAAGCGCCATCACGGCCTCTGCCACTTCCGCAGGCACCTGGCGGCGCAAATAGATAAAACGGGATTTTTTTTCGCGTAGCAGACGCTCCAGAAAAGTCCGGTCGACAGGCAGTCCCGTCACCAGTTGCGTGACTTGTTCCGGCGTAATCACCGCCTCGCGAGCATTAAGCACGATCGCCGCCGCCGGAATGCTGATGGCCAGATGCGCCCCACGCGCATCCAGCAGCATCCCGCGATGGGCCGGAATATTGAACTCTCGTTTGACGCGCAAATCGCTCTGCTTGACCAGAAAATCCTTTTGAAAAACCTGCATATAGAAGAGACGGCCCACCAGCCCGACAAAAGCGCCAAAAATCAGCAGCATGACGAGCTGCATGCGCCAGCGCTGCAGGTCGATCTTCATGAAAGGTGAACGACGCGGTTTCATCGCACCCCCCCAGTCCCCGCCGGACGGCCCCCTGAAGCGCTCACCGCACCCCCATTGGATGCGGTTTCGGCGAGCAGCACATGAATACGGGAGACATCAGGGCTGCTCATCCCCAGACGCTGACTCGCGATCGCCTCGACCTTGTGGTACATGGCCCAGCTGGCCTGCTTAAGCAAGAGACGCTCCCACGCCACCTCCAGGTCGCTCCCTATCTTTTGCGTCTTCTGCAATTCCTGAAACGACTTGCGCGCCTCATGGCGCGCAGTCACAACGGCTAGAGCGCTGACCGTAATGAGCAGCACAAGGAAAATATCAATCCGTGTCATGGCGGCCCCCGCCGCTCGGCCACTCTCAACACAGCACTGCGGGCCCGTGGATTGCTACGCAACTCTTCCGCCCCGGCCCGAACCGCCTTTCCTACCAGAGTCAGACGCCCCTGCGGCAAAAGATGAGCCGGCATGGGCACCTCAGCCGGGATCTCGTGCCCCTGCGCCTCGGCACGCATGAATTGTTTGACCTGACGATCCTCGAGCGAATGGAAACTGATCACCGCCAGCCTCCCACCGGGAGACAATGCCGCCAATGCCTGCGGCAAAACCTCTGCCAGCTCTTCAAGCTCCCGGTTAATGTAAATCCGCACAGCCTGAAAGGTACGCGTGGCCGGATCCTGACCAGGCTCGCGGGTGCGCACAGCGTGCTGACAGATCTCGGCCAACTGCCGCGTGCGCAACAATGGCTCCTGCTGGCGCGCCTCGACAATCGCCCTTGCAATCCGGCGCGCAAACCGTTCCTCACCGTAATCACGCACCACCTCGGCAATCTCGGTTTCTGAGGCCAGTGCCAGCCACTCCGCAGCACTCATGCCAGTCGTCGTATCCATGCGCATATCGAGCGGCGCGTCGCCCCGAAAGCTGAAACCCCGTTCGACCTGATCGATCTGCGGACTGGACACGCCAATGTCGAGCAGAATACCGTCGACCTGCGTGATCCCCATCCCCTGCAAGGTCTCTGCCAAACGACTGAACGGGGCGTGAGCAATCCGAAAACGCGCATCGCTTTGCTCCAGCAAACGGCCCTCGGCAATCGCCTGCAGATCGCGATCCAGCGCAATCAGGTGACCCTGCGATCCCAAGGCCGCCAGGATGGCGCGGCTGTGACCGCCCCGACCAAAGGTGGCATCGACATAGGTTCCTCCACGGCGCACTCCCAAAGCGACAACCGCCTCCGTCAACAAAACGGGGATATGCGTGGCGAGTGGATTCACAACGAAAAGCCTTTGAGCTCATCCGGGATATCCCCGCCCTGCATGGCCGCTGCCAGTTGCTCCGGCAGGTCCTTGGCCGAGGCGTACAACGCCGTCCAGGCCGATGCCGACCAGATCTCAAATTTGTTGCCCTGGCCGACCAGCACGGCCTCCTTATCCAGGCCCACGCGTTCACGCAAGGCCGCCGGCAACAAGATGCGTCCGGCACTATCAATCTCCACATCGGAGGCCGAACCAACAAGAACACGCTGCATCAAACGGCTAACCGGATTAAAACTGGGCAAGGCGTTAAGCTTGCGCTCGATCGGCTCCCATTCCGGGAAGGGGTAGAGGAGCAGACAGGAAGAAGGATCCAGCGTAACGATTAGACGGCCAGCGCACTGCGCCTGCAACAACTCGCGATAACGCGCCGGAATGGCCAAGCGACCCTTCCCGTCTAACGCCAGATGCGAATGACCCCTGAACATAATGCGTATGCAGATGCCGGAAACCATCCCGACGACCCACTTTCTCCCACAAATCTCCACCAGACTGCACTATAGGAAGCGAAAAACCCATCGTCAAGTGAAATTTTCAATAGGGACAAGGACTTACACCATCCGCCAATAAAACAAAACCCCTCAGATTATTATGCAAATGCGAGACGAACTTAATGTAAAGGGTGAAATATCGCACCGATCCATGAATCGACTAGTACATCCATACCAGATGGGAATTGCCGCTCAGTGCGCCATAAAAAAGGGGGAGGAGTTGGCCGATAAGCCGGGTTCTGTCGTGGACAGTCATGCATCTGGGACGGCGCTCACGCGCCGCCTCGTGCAGCCTACCCGCAGACTCCGACGGGCCGCCGGTGTTCCGAAAAACGCGTCTGCCTATTTGGCCTTGCTCCGGATGGGGTTTGCCCGTCGGGACGGTTACCCGCCCGACCGTGCGCTCTTACCGCACGATTTCACCCTTACCTGATCTAATTTTCATTAGCCATCGGCGGTATGTTTCTGTTGCACTGTCCGTCGCCTTGGGGCCTTGCGGCCTTATAGCGCCCAGGTGTTACCTGGCATCCTGCCCTGTGTAGCCCGGACTTTCCTCCCGCCACAAACAGGTGACGGGCGACTGT
>SXRG01000017.1 GCA_005793645.1 Burkholderiales bacterium | reverse complement strand
TTTCCAGGATTTCGCGCATGTTATCCACGCCGGTGTAGCTGGCAGCATCGATCTCAATCAGGTCCACAAAGCGTCCTGCGTCGATTTGCTGGCAGGCACTGCATTCTCCGCAGGGGGTAGCGGTTACTCCGGTCTCGCAATTAAGACAGCGGGCGAGGATACGCGCCAAGGTGGTCTTGCCGACGCCGCGGGTACCGGTGACGGTGTTGTCGCGCTGCTTGCAGTTCAACCTCAAGCAGATGCCGGCTGATCTAGTCACGCGCCATCTAAAACGAATCCTCGAAGCCGAGCAGGTCACCTACGAAACCGAGGCCCTGAACAGCTTGGCTCGTGCGGCCGCCGGCAGTATGCGCGATGCGCTGTCGCTCACCGATCAGGCCATTGCCTATGGTCAAGGCCAGCTCAAGGCCGACGAAACCCGTGCCATGCTGGGTGCCGTCGACTCCGCCTACCTGTTACCGCTGCTTGAGGCCCTGGCTGTGAACGATGGACTGCGGCTGATGGCCGAGGCCGAAACCATTGCCGAGCGCAGCCTGTCCTTCGACGGTGCTCTGCAAGACCTAGCCCTGCTCCTGCACCAAATCGCACTGATCCAGGTAGTGCCTGATGCCATCGACAACGACCTGCCCGATCAGGGCCGTCTTGCAAGCTTGGCGGGTCAGATTGATGCGGAAACCATCCAGCTTTATTACCAGATCACCACCTTGGGGCGTCGTGACCTAGAATGGGCACCCGACCCACTGGCCGGCTTCCGCATGACACTGCTGCGCATGCTGGCCTTCGTACCGGGCCCTGCCTCAACGCCCCCCGCACCGCCTGCCCCACGCTTCACGACAACCCCGTCAACCTCGACACCGATCCGACCCGCGTCCAACGCCACAGCCCCCTCGTTACCCGCCACAACGATAACGACCGCCCCATCGCCCGTCGCCCCGGTTCACACGACCATGTTTGACGGCAACTGGTTCACACTCAGTCAACGGCTGAATGGCGGCCTCAAGCAACTCGCCTCGCAATGCGAGCTTGTCTCCCATGACGCGCAATCACTCAGCCTACGCATCCCCGAGTCCGCGCGCCCCCTGCTCGGCAGTCTGGGCAGCAAACTCACCCTCGCTTTACGCGATCTGCTCGGCACAACGATCAAGATCGACATTCAAATTGGCGCCACCCAGGGTAGCGCCCCGGCCGAGGTTCTGACTCGGCAAAAAAATGAACGCCAGAGCACCGCCGAAGCCGCAATCTACGCCGATCCGACGGTGCAAACCCTGATGCGCGATTTCGACGCAGCCGTCATCGATATTTCCCCTCTCAATAAGGTATAAGCATGTTCAAAGGTGGTATGGGCGGTCTGATGAAACAGGCCCAGCAAATGCAAGAAAACATGAAAAAAGCCCAAGAAACTTTGGGCGAGATGGAGGTTGAAGGCCAGGCCGGCGCCGGCATGGTCAAGGTTGTGATGACCGGCCACCATGCCGTACGCCGTATCCATATTGATGCCTCCCTGATGGGCGACGACAAGGAGATACTGGAGGATCTTGTGACCGCCGCTGTCAACGATGCCGTGCGCCGCGTCGAAGCCACCACGCAGGAAAAGATGTCCGGCTTCACCGCCGGGATGAACCTGCCCCCGGGCCTAAAGCTACCATTCTGACGCACCCATGAATGCCTCCCGCACCGATCTGCCTGCGCCGCTCGCCGCCCTCATCGAAGGGCTGCACGCACTTCCGGGTGTCGGGCCCAAGTCAGCGGCGCGCATGGCCTTTCACCTGTTGCAACGCGACCGCGCCGGGGCCGCCAAACTGGCCGACGGACTGCGCGGTGCGCTAGATCGCCTCAGCCATTGCGAGCGTTGCAACAGCTTCTCTGAGACACCCATTTGCGGCCTGTGCGCCAACCCACGCCGCGATGCACGCCAGCTGGCAGTGGTCGAGATGCCGGTAGACCTTAACCGCATAGAAGAAACCCACAGCTATTCTGGGCTTTATTTCGTGCTAATGGGCCGACTCTCACCGCTCGACGGCATTGGCCCGCGCGAACTAGACCTGGAACGTCTGATTCGGCGGGCGCTAGACGGCATCACCGAAGAGGTGATCCTGGCCACCAACTACACCGTCGAGGGCGAGGCCACCGCGCACTACCTGGGCGAACTGCTCAAGGCACGCGGCCTCAAGGTAACGCGCATCGCCCGTGGCGTGCCCGCGGGGGGTGAACTGGAGCATGTAGACGCCTTGACCCTGGCACAGGCCTTGGTCGATCGAAAAAATTATTAATTGGATGGATGTTATGGAACTCTCAACCCTGACTGCACTCTCCCCGCTTGATGGCCGCTACCGCCGCACGGGCGACAAGCTCGCACCTTTTTTCAGCGAATTCGGCCTCATTCATGCCCGCGTTCGCGTCGAGATCGAATGGCTCAAAGCGTTGGCCGCCGAACCTAAAATCATCGAGGTTCCCGCCTTTTCCCCAGCCACCCTGGCCAATCTGGATCGCGTGGTGGACAGTTTTTCAGTGCGTGATGCCGACCGCGTCAAGGAGATCGAGCGCACCACAAACCACGATGTAAAAGCGGTCGAGTACTTCCTCAAGGAAAGGCTGACCGGAAACGCGGAGGTGCAGAAGGTCAGCGAGTTCATCCATTTCGCATGCACCTCGGAGGATATAAACAACCTGGCGCATGGTTTGATGCTGTCTGGTGCGCGGGCCACCGTGCTGCTTCCGACACTGGAAAATGTGAGCAATCGCTTGCGCGATATGGCGCATCAATATGCGGAAATCCCCATGCTCTCGCGCACGCACGGGCAGCCCGCCACGCCGACCACCGTGGGCAAGGAGCTGGCCAATGTGGTGTGGCGGCTTGAACGCGCGTGTCGGCGCATCGCAAGCGTTGAAATCACCGGGAAGATCAATGGCGCGGTGGGTAATTACAACGCCCATCTGGCCGCCTATCCGGAGGTGGACTGGCAGACATTCGCCGAGCGATTCGTCTCCGGCCTGGGTCTGGCATTTAATCCGTACACCATCCAGATCGAACCACATGACTGCATGGCCGAACTGTTCGACGCGTTTGCACGCGCCAATACCATCCTCATCGACCTCGACCGTGACATCTGGGGCTATATCTCGCTGGGCTATTTCAAGCAGCGTGTCAAGGAGGGCGAGGTCGGTTCCTCGACCATGCCGCACAAGGTCAAC
>SXRG01000101.1 GCA_005793645.1 Burkholderiales bacterium | reverse complement strand
CGTGAACCACGAGGGCGACCTGTTTCGCACGCGGCTGACGCATAGCCTGGAGGTGGCGCAGATCGGCCGCACCCTGGCGCGGGTGCTGGCGGTGGATGAGGATCTGACGGAAACCATCGCGCTGGCGCACGACCTGGGCCATACCCCATTCGGCCATGTCGGCCAGGATGTGCTAAACGATTGCATGCGCGCGCATGGCGGGTTCGAGCACAATCTGCAATCACTGCGCGTGGTCGATCACCTGGAGCAGAAATACGCCGAGTTCGACGGGCTGAACCTGACCTTCGAGGCACGCGAGGGGATTCTCAAACACTGCTCGAAAAAGAACGCTGAAAAACTCGGTGATGTGGGCGCGCGTTTTTTGCAGGGCGCGGAGCCCTCGCTGGAGGCGCAGCTCACCAACCTGGCCGACGAGATCGCCTACAACAACCACGATGTCGATGACGGCCTGCGCTCCGGCCTCATTACGATAACGCAGCTCGAAGCGGTCGCATTGTTTCGCTGCCATCTGGACGAGGTGCGCGCACGCCATCCTGACATCAACGATCGCCGCCTGATCCACGAAACCGTGCGACGGATGATCAATGCGCTGGTGGGCGACCTGATTGCACAGACCCGCGCCAACCTGGCCACGCACAAGCCTCGGCATGTGGACGATCTGCGTGCCTGTCCGCCCATTGCCGCATTCTCGCCACAGATGCGCGAGGAGAGCCTGGCACTCAAGCGTTTTCTGTTCGATAAGCTGTATCGCCACTATCGCGTGGAACGGATGATGGAAAAGTCTGGCCGTATCGTGCGCGATCTGTTCGGAGCATTCACCACCAATCCGCGCCTCTTGCCGCCCGAGTTCCAATGTCGCGCCGAACAGGGCCTGGAGCGTGCTGTGGCCGATTACATCGCCGGGATGACTGACCGCTACGCCATCGCCGAGCATCGCCGACTATTCGACATCCAATCGCTCGGATACTGATCTCTACAACGTGCGCGCCACCACCCAGGCTTCGACCTCGACTGCGCCAGCGGCGAGCGCGGCACGCGCCAGTTCATTGAGGCTGGCGCCCGTAGTCATGACATCGTCAAGCAGTGCAACGCGCTTTCCCTTCACCCGTGCATCGCATACAAATGCCCCCTTGATGTTTTTCAGGCGCGCATCATGCGGCAAACCGGCTTGCGCCGGCGTATCGCGCAATCGGTGCGCGACGTCAATCATGAGTGGGACCCCCAACCCCCGTGCCAGCGGCCGGGCAATCTCGATAGCCTGGTTGAAGCCACGTTCCTTGATCCGCTTGGGGTGCAGCGGCATAGGCAGGATTAAATCAACCGTGCGGTTCGCCACCTGCGGGGCAAAGTGGGTAGCGAAGAATCGGGCAAGGTGGAGGTTTTTGCCGTATTTGAATTGCTGGATGAGGCCGTCAATGGGAGGCGCGTACAGGAAACAGGCTAGAGAGCGGGAGAAGGCTGGCGGGTGACGTAGGCAGGAACCACACAGTGAACCGTCTGGGGTCGGGCGTGCGCACTGTGGACAGTGTGCAGGGGGGAGCCAGGGAAGGTCGGCCAGGCAGCCTGGACAGAGCGCAGTGCCAATGGCCCGCGCACCACACAGCGCACAGGCTTGCGGCAAATCGAGTTGCACATAATTTGTGCAATTGTTCAGTATTCTGGAAACTATATTTGACAATAGGCCTCCGGATTACGCACCATTCCAGCTTTCATTGACCCGTACAACGCCCCTGTGCCCAGCTCTCATACCCGTACCCTGACTGCGGCATCCTGTCGTCGGCAGTCTCGATTGTTTAACTTCTTGGCGATTAGCTCAACCTTGCTGTCTTTTTGCTTGTTCGCGCTGGGCGAGTTGATTGCGCCGGCCAAGATGCCATTTTTGCCCTTTGCGATGGCGCTGCCGCCGATCATGTTGTGGCTGGCGGCCTCAATCTTTGTGTATGCCATGATCGCACATCACCCAAACGAACGGGTGCAGCATTACAACAAATGGGCGGGTTATCGCTATTACGCCATCGTCGGGTTTCTCACAATTTTTTCGAATGACATTGCCCAACAACTCGGCGGCTGGCTGACGGTACTTGGGATGGGGGTGGTGGCGCTGGTGCCGTGGGCGGTCTGGGATGTGATTAAAGCGGGCCGTGAAGACTGGGTTGATATGGAATTGGAGGTTGAGCATCATGGCTAAGTGGACAACGGATACGGTACTGGAATTGTTTGAACTGCCGTTGGCGGATCTAATTCATCGCGCACAATTAGTGCATCGGGAAAACTTTGATCCGAATGCCGTGCAGCTTTCGACTCTGATGTCGATCAAGACCGGCGGCTGTTCCGAGAATTGCGGCTATTGCTCGCAATCGGCGCATCATGACACCGGATTGGAACGTCAACGCATGGCTGAGGTAGACGAGGTGCTTGGCAATGCCCGCGCAGCCAAGGCGGGTGGTGCGACACGCTTTTGCATGGGTGCGGCTTGGCGCGGCCCCAAAGACGCGGATCTCGACAAGATCGAGGCCATGGTGCGCGGGGTCAAGGCACTGGGCATGGAAACCTGCGTCACACTGGGAATGCTCAAGCCTGGCCAGGCTGAACGTCTGAAGGGCGCGGGGTTGGATTATTACAACCACAATCTCGACACCGCGCCGGAATATTACGAGCAGGTGGTGACTACGCATCGTTATGAAGAGCGTCTTGATACCCTAAAGCAGGTGCGCGAGGCCGGCATATCGGTGTGTTGCGGCGGCATCATTGGTATGGGTGAAGACCGTCGCATGCGCGCCGGGATGATTACTCAGCTCGCCAATCTTAATCCTGCTCCCGAGTCGGTGCCTGTCAACATGCTGGTGCCCATTCCGGGCACGCCGATGGCCGACCAACAGGTCGATCCGATGGAGATGGTGCGCACCATCGCCGCTGCGCGCATCACCATGCCGACCTCCCATGTTCGATTGTCTGCTGGGCGTCAAGCGTTGGGCGAGATGGGCCAAGCGTTGTGTTTCCTCGCCGGGGCGAATTCCATCTTTTACGGTGAAAAGCTGCTCACCACCGGCAACCCGGAATGGACGGCGGATCAGGCGATGTTCACCAAGCTGGGGTTGAGGGCAGAGCCGGTCGTCGAGGGTCAGCGGCGCTGTGCCCACTGACCTGACGGCGGCGCTGGCGCGACTGCAGGAGGACGGCCTGCTGCGTCAGCGCCGCATCACCGAAAGCGCACAGGGCGCACGGGTAGTCATCGATGGACGGGAATACCTGTCCTTTGCCAGCAACGATTATCTGGGTCTCGCCGCACATCCGGATATCGCCGATGCGGCATGTGAAGCCGCCCGGAAATTCGGTATTGGCGTCGGCGCATCGCACCTGCTCACTGGCCATCACGCGCTGCATGATGCGTTTGAAACCGCATTCGCACGCTTTGTCGGTCTGGAATCAGCGCTGCTCTTTTCCACTGGCTACATGGCCAATCTGGGCGTCATCACTAGTCTGACGGGTCGTCACGACGCGATCTTTGCTGACCGCCTCAACCATGCCTCTCTGGTCGATGCGGCGCGGCTGTCGGGCGCAGACCACCTGCGTTACCCCCACAACGATTTGGCCGATCTGGAACGCCGATTGGCGGCCAGCAACGCCGCGACCAAACTGATCGTCACCGATACGGTGTTTAGCATGGACGGCGATACCGCCCGCGTGCCGGAGTTGCTGTCGCTGGCCGAAAAATACGATGCCTGGCTCTATCTGGACGACGCCCACGGCTTTGGCGTGCTGGGTGAGCACGGCCAAGGCATCCTTGCCTCTTGCCCCTTGCCCCTGTTTCACAGACTGATTTATCTCGCCACATTCGGCAAGGCCGCCGGTGTAGCCGGCGCGGCGGTGGCAGGTTCGACCCCCTTGATTGAATATCTGGTCAACCGCGCCCGCACATGGATTTACACCACCGCGCAACCACCAATGCTTGCCGCCGCCGCGCTGAAAAGCCTGGAACTTATTGTCGCAGGTGGCGCACGCCGCGATCGTCTAGCCATGCTGATCATGCACCTGCGCGAGCGCGCCCGCCGTCTGCCCTGGCCGCTTCTGGATTCGTCTACGCCCATCCAGCCGCTTATGGTGGGTGACAACACCACGGCGTTGCGGTTATCGCAACAACTCGCCGAACGCGGCATCTGGCTGCCCGCCATCCGACCGCCCACCGTCCCTGAAGGCACGGCCCGCCTGCGTATCTCCCTGTCCGCTGCGCATAGCCTGGAAGACATTGACCGGCTGTGCGATGCGCTGGAGGCATGGGCATGACCCCAACGTGCGTCTGTCTGCATGGCTGGGGAATGCGCGGCGCGATATTCCGCGACATGGCCCGCGTTGGATGGATCGCCCTCGATCTGCCCGGCTATGGCGATACGGTGCTGCCGGAGGACTACAGCGTGGCGGCGTTGGCAGATCGTATGGCCGCAGAGGCGCCGGAAAAGATTGTTTTGCTTGGTTGGTCGATGGGCAGTTTGATCGCACAGGCTTGGGCTGCGCGTCATCCGCAGCAGGTATTAAAGCTAGTGCTGGTAGCGGCAACGCCTTGTTTCCAACAACGCGCCGATTGGCCGCATGGCCTTTTGGTAAGCGATGTCGTCGCATTTTCAGAGGGTGTGGTGAGTGACTGGCGGACAACGCTCAATCGTTTCCTTTCTTTACAGGCGCGTGGCAGCGACGATGCCCGTCACCTGATTGCTCAATTGCGTACCGAGCTCGCCGCTGGCGGTGATCCGCGCCCAGAGACCTTGGCGGCAGGGATGCGACTGCTGGCCGAAACAGACCTGCGCGATCAGGCGTCCGCCATCACGCAACCCACCCTGCTGATCCACGGCGCGCGCGACGGGCTGTGCCCGTTGTCGGGCGCGCAATGGCTGGCCGCGCATATTCCACACGCTCGACTGGCGGTGCTGGAACATGCCGCGCATGCCGCGTTTTTGTCGCACCCGGGCGAGTTTAAGGCCCTGTTGATGGAGTTCCTCGATGGATAGTGCACAACTGGCCGCCGTACGGCGCAGTTTTGATCAAGCGGCTCGCGGCTATGATGCGGCGGCCGTCCTGCAACGCGAGGTCGCCGACCGACTTGACGAACGGCTGGGCTTGATGCGGATGGCGCCGAAGCGGATTCTGGATCTAGGGAGCGGAACGGGCTTTGCCGCGCCTTTCTTGTCACGCCGTTTCCCGCGTGCCGAGCGTATTGCATTGGATCTGGCACCCGCTATGCTGGGCCAGGAACGCGCTCGACGCGGTCTGCGGCAACGCGTATTGGGGCCGGCAAACCATTTCGTGTGTGGGGATATGCATCACCTGCCGCTGGCAGATGCCAGTGTTGACATGATCTGGTCCAACCTGGCCCTGCAATGGGCGGATGACCCGCTCACGGTTTTCCACGAGTGCCGACGTGTCCTGCGCCCGGAAGGCTTGTTTCTGTTCGCTTCGTTCGGCCCTTATACCTTGAGCGAATTGCGCAGCACCTTTGCACAGGTGGATACACATACGCATATCAATCGATTCGTCGATATGCACGAATTGGGCGATGGTCTTCTGGCGACCAGCTTTGCTTCGCCAGTCATGGAGATGGAACGCATTACTCTGACCTATGCCGATCTCAAGGCCGTGTTGCGCGATCTCAAGGCCATGGGTGCGCATACGGTACTGGAGCGCGATCAGTTTGGCCTCATGGGCCGTGTTCGTTGGCAGGCATTGGTGGCGGCCTATGAGCGTTTTGTCCAAGCCGATGGTCGTTTTCCGGCGACCTTCGAGATCGTCTATGGACACGCCTGGGCCGGGATGCCGAAGCGCCCCAAATATCCGCAGGGAGAGACTGTGATCCGTTGGCAATCACGATAAAGGCAACAATGAAGACAGCGATGCGTGCCGGTTTTTTTGTTACGGGTACTGATACCGGTGTGGGTAAGACGCGTACCACATGTGCGTTGCTGCATGCTGCAGCGCGATTGGGTTATTCAACAGTCGGAATGAAGCCGGTGGCAGCTGGGTTCGAGCGGCGGGGTGATGCGTGGTTCAGCGACGATGTCGAGGCCCTCGTGGCCGCCTCCAGTGTCAAGGCCGACCGCCGCCTGATCAACCCCTACGCCTTGCGCAACGCCATCGCCCCGCATATCGCCGCCGAGCAACAGGGGGTGGCGTTGCGTATCCCGCCGGTACGCGCGGCATTTGATGATTTGGCTGAACAGAGTGATGTTGTCATGGTGGAGGGGATAGGCGGTTTTGTGGTGCCGCTCGATGCAAATCACGATATGGCTGATCTGGCCGTGGCGCTGGGTCTGCCGGTGATCCTGGTGGTGGGCATGCGTCTGGGTTGCATCAATCACGCGCTCCTGACGGTAGAGGCGATCCGCCGTCGTGGTTTATCCTTGGCGGGTTGGGTGGGAAACGATCTTGGCACGGGGCTGGCTGAATTTGAGGCGAATCTGGCGACGCTGGATGCGTATTTGGGCGGCCCCCCGCTGGCGCTATTCCCGTGGCATCCGGATGAGGATGCCGAGTCAGCGAGTCAATATGTGGTGTTGCCGCGTTGGAGATTCCTGTTAGATCAGGTGTTATGACCGTTTGTCGCGTCATGAGTCTCCCCTGAAAAATACCAGATGACGATGCTCGGGTATTTTGTCTACAATCGGATATCATTGCCCTGCAAACAGGATGGGTGTCCTGTTGATAACCAAGGAGCCTAATATGGTCCTGTCGAGAACAAGTCAATATGCCGTTCAGGCGCTGATTTACATTGCGACCCAGCCGAAGGGCGAGCCGGTATTGAATCGGGATATTGCGGTGCGCCTGAATGTGCCTTCTGCTTATCTGGCCAAGATCCTGCAAACCCTCTGCAAACAGGGGCTGCTGGATTCCTTCCGTGGCCGGTTGGGTGGCTTTCGGCTCAAGGAGGGGATGCATACGACCAGCTTGTTGCAGGTGCTTATGATTACTGAGGGGCCGCAATTTACCGAGAGCTGTGTTCTGGGTTTGAAGGTTTGTTCCGACGAGACAGCCTGTCCGTTGCACACTGAATGGCAGCCGGTCAAAAAGAAGATCCTCGCGATGTTGACCCAATCGACACTGGAAGAGCTGGCCAAGTCGGTATTGACAGGTAAATACCGTCTTGCCGATATTCCGGTCAGCTTTATTGCCGCTCTGCGTTGATCGGAGCAGGGCATGCGAGTTTGGCGGCTATGGCTCCTGGCGGCGCTGCTGGCTGTTGTGGGCTGTCAAC
Source organism: Burkholderiales bacterium (assembly GCA_005793645.1). GTDB lineage: Bacteria > Pseudomonadota > Gammaproteobacteria > Burkholderiales > Thiobacillaceae > QYQG01. The sequence goes on along the minus strand of SXRG01000101.1, from coordinate 1,421 downwards.
CCGAGAAGTCGGGTGAAACGGCCTTTCGGGGCACGGATATCAGCCATGAGAAATTTGGTGGTTTGCTTGAGCTGACCGATCACAATGGCGTTAAACGCAGCCTGAAGGATTTTCGTGGCAAGTGGGTGTTGTTATTTTTTGGTTATACCCATTGTCCGGATGTGTGCCCGACGACGCTGAGCGACACGGCAGAGGCCTTGCGACTAATGACGCAGGAGCAGGCAGAACAGGTGCAGGTTATCTGGGTGTCTGTGGATCCAGAGCGTGATATCCCCAGCATGTTGCGCGACTATGTGACTTATTTTCACCCGGATTTTCTTTCCATGACGGGCACCGAGGCCGAAATTTCCAAGGCTGCAAGTGATTTTCGGATTGTCTATCGCAGACATGTCACTTCGGGTGTGGGGGGGTATCTGATGGATCATACGGCGGGAAGCTATGTGATTGACCCGAATGGAAAGCTGCGCCTGTTCTTGCCGTTTGCCATTCCAGCACAGGATATGGCCCACGATTTGCGTTTGCTGATGCAGAAACGCTAAGCTTGTCGGCGACGCTTGGTCGCCGCATGGGTGGCATCACAGGGATTGTTGATGCTTGCAGAGTGGGTGGTTTATTGCATATACTCTCGCGGATTTTATGCCTGCATTGTCCCTGCAGGTGACTTTGCCTTAATGGGGGTAAGTCGTGACACGATGCGTTTGGCCGAGTGGTCGCGCATGGGTTTGTGCATGAGGCGGCTGCAAAATAGATGGCTGCAAAAGAGGAAAAAATGACAACTACGGCATCTTCCGCATCGGCGGAACAGTACGACTACGAGATCGTCAAGAAATTCACCATCATGGCCATTGTTTGGGCTGTGGTAGGTATGTTTGTGGGTGTGTACATCGCATCCGAATTGGCTTGGCCTTGGCTGAATTTTGATAGTCCCTATTTCTCCTTCGGCCGATTCCGTCCGGTTCATACCGGCGCGGTGATCTTCGGCTTTGGCGGCTCGGCCTTGTTCGCCACTTCGTATTATGTGGTGCAGCGCACTTGCCAGACCCGGCTCTGGGGCGGCGGTCTGGTCCCGTTTACTTTCTGGGGTTGGCAGGTCATCATCGTCCTGGCGGCGCTATCCTATGTGACCGGTTACAGCCAGGGCCGCGAATACGCCGAGATGGAATGGCCTATTGACATCCTGATTGAGCTGGTCTGGGTCGCCTATCTGGCCATCTATATTGGCACGCTGATGAAGCGCAAGCAGCCCCACATCTATGTGGCCAACTGGTTCTATATCTCCTTTATTCTGGCCACCGCCCTGTTGCATACCTTTAACAATCTGGCGGTGCCGGTGGGTCTGTTTACCCTCAAGTCCTACAGCCTGTTTTCTGGCCCGATGGATGCGATGACCCAGTGGTGGTACGGCCACAATGCGGTGGGCT
>SXRG01000100.1 GCA_005793645.1 Burkholderiales bacterium | reverse complement strand
CACCTTGATCTGCAACACCTCGGCGTAGACCAGATAGTGCGCAGTGACGCCAAAACGGCCAGACGCCACCTGCTTGATCTTAGACATCTTGACGGTGCCGTAACGAGCTGGATCTTCACCACCCTCACCGGAATTGGACCGGCCGCCAATGCGGTTCATGCCCTCGGCCAGTGCCTCGTGCGCCTCGGGCGACAGTGCGCCCAGCGACATGCCGGCCGAGTCAAAGCGCTTGAGAATCGCCTCCAGAGAATCTACCGTCTCGATATCAATCGGCTGATCGGCCAGTTTCAGGCGCATCAGGTCGCGCAGCATGGCGACTGGACGAGTGTTGACGCGCGCCGCATAGCCTTTGTAGGCCTCGTACGAGCCGGTCTGCACCGCCGCTTGCAGTTCTTGCACCACATCCGGGTTATAGGCGTGATATTCCTCACCGTGCATGAACTTCAGCAACCCCCCCACCGGCAGGGCCTGAACGGGGTTGTAAGCCCGGCGACGCAACTGTTTCTGATCCGCTTCAAAGTCGGCAAAGGTCGCCCCGGAGACGCGCGAGACCGTGCCCTTCAAGCACAAATCAACCACCGACTCGTGCAGGCCGACAATCTCGAACAACTGCGCACCGCGATAACTGGCGATGGCCGAGATGCCCATCTTGGACATGACCTTCAAGAGGCCTTTGTCGATGCCCTTGCGGTAATTCATCAAGGCCTTTACAGGCTTCAGCTTGATCTCGCCGCCCTTCACCATCTGCAGGATGGATTGATAGGCCAGGTACGGGTACACGGCCGTAGCGCCATAACCAATCAGCGCGGCAATCTGATGCGGGTCGCGTGCGGCACCGGTCTTGATAACCAGATTGGCATCACACCGCAAGCCGGCCCCGATCAGGGCGTGGTGCACCGCACCCGTCGCAAACAGGACGGGCAAGGTCAGCGTGGCCGGATCGATGCCACGATCGGACAGCACAACCACCACCTTGCCGCTGCGCACGGCGGCCACGGCATCGACAGCGAGGCGCTCCAGCGCACCCTGCAGGCTGATCTGCTCTGAGTCGTACTGCAGATTAAACGAGACCGCGGCATAGGCCGGATCAGCGCTGGTGGTCACGGCACGGAAGGCGTCGTGCGACAGCACCGGTGAATTGACCTCCATACGATGCGCGTGCTCGGCAGTTTCCTCGAACAGATTCTTCTCGCGGCCGAACACGGTGTTGAGGCTCATGACAATGGCCTCGCGGATCGGGTCGATCGGCGGGTTGGTCACTTGCGCAAATTGCTGGCGCAGGTAATCAAACGGCGAACGCAGCTTTTTGGAAAGCACCGCCATTGGCGTGTCATCACCCATCGAGCCGATGGCCTCCTGGCCATCCTCAGCCAGCACGCGCAACACCTGTTCGAGCTCTTCGCTGCTGACATTAAACAGCTTCTGATGCGTAGCCACGGTGGCCGCATCCAGCGCCGGATAATCACCATCCTGCTCTAGGCCAAATTCGACCCGCTTGCCATGCGCCTTCAACCACTCGCGGTAGGGATGCGCGGTCTTGAGTTCGTTGTCGATATCTTCGGGTAACAGGAAACGCCCCGTCTCCAGATCGGCGGCGACCATCTGGCCCGGTTTAACCCTGCCCTTCGCCACCACATTCTCGGCGCCGTAGTCCCACACGCCAACTTCCGAGGCGATGGTGACAATGCGATCTTGGGTGATCACATAGCGCGCCGGACGCAAGCCATTGCGATCAAGCATGCACACCCCGTAGCGCCCATCGGTCATGACGATGCCGGCTGGACCATCCCACGGCTCCATATGCATGGAGTTGTATTCATAGAACGCCCGCAGGTCGGCGTCCATGCTGGTGACATTTTGCCAAGCCGGCGGCACCATCAGGCGCATCGAACGGAATAGACTGGAACCACCCATCAACAGGCCTTCGAGCATGTTGTCGAAGCTCATCGAGTCGGAGCCGTTAGTACCAACGATCGGTCGCACGGCGTCCATATCGGGGATCATGGGCGAGGCGAATTTCTGCTCGCGGGCCCGCGACCAGTTGCGGTTGCCCTGGACCGTATTGATCTCGCCGTTGTGCGCGAGATAGCGGAAGGGCTGGGCCAAGCGCCACTGTGGCCAGGTATTGGTCGAAAAACGCTGGTGGAACACGATCAGCGCCGAAGCAAAGCGCGCATCGTTCAAATCCGGATAAAACACGGGCAGATAGGCCGGCATGACCAGGCCCTTGTACGAAATCACCCGGCCGGAGAGGGTTGGCATATAAAAGGCAGCGTCACTTTCCGCCACCACCTTCTCGACGCGACGGCGGGCGATATACAACTTGCGCTCAAAGGCATCCTGATCAAGGCCATCCGGACAATTAACGAACAATTGTTCAATCGCCGGCAGGCTTTTCAGGGCAGCTTCACCGAGGGCACTGTTGTCGGTCGGCACGGCGCGAAAACCAGCCACCGACAAACCTTCGGCGCGAAGTTCCGCCACCAGCAAGTCGCGAGCGCGTTGTGCCAGAGCGCTGTCTTGATTGAGAAAGGCCAGGCCAGCAGCGTAATGAGCGTTCAGGTCAAACCCCGCATCAGCCGCTACGGCGCGCAGAAATGCATCCGGTTTCTTGAACAACAGGCCGCAACCATCACCCGATTTGCCATCCGCCGCCACCGCACCACGGTGAGTCATGTTGGACAACGCGGTAATTGCGCGCTGCACCAAGGTATGACTAGGGTCGTTATCGAGCTGCGCAATCAGGCCAAAACCGCAACTATCCTGTTCAAAATCAGGGCTGTACAGCGTACCTGCCAGCCGGGCTTGCCGATCATCCATAAGTTTTACTGACACTTCTTCACATTCTCTTAAAGGGGGAGAATTCTAGCTGGAAGCCAGCTTCAGCGCTACCGTCCTGCCTACCGACTGGCGTGCAGCCCTGTGGACGATTCCGGGTGATCCCGCTATCGCGCGTTACGATCATTGCATGGCACCGCTCCAGGCGGCGACAATAGCGGCCTCTATCCCAAGCTTTCGTGAGACATCGTCCATGCGCACCCTGATCTGTGGTTCCCTCGCCTACGACACCATCATGGTGTTCAACGACCAATTCAAAAACCACATCCTGCCCGAACAAATCCATATCCTGAATGTCGCCTTCCTGGTCCCCGACATGCGCCGCGAATACGGAGGCTGCGCCGGCAACATCGCTTACACCCTTCAGCGGCTGGGCGGCGAACCTGTGATCATGGCCACCGTCGGTGACGACGGCGGGGCCTATCTCGACCGTCTGGGACGCCTCGATATCAGCCGCGACAGGATCCGCACGGTGCCCGACACCTTCACGGCCCAGGCCTTCATCACAACCGATCTTGACGACAACCAGATCACGGCATTTCACCCCGGTGCCATGAACCACGCTCATCTCAACGCCGTAGCCGATGCCGGCCCGCTGGCCCTGGCCATCATCGCCCCGGACGGCCGTCAGGCCATGCTCGATCACGCACAACAATGCGTTGCCGCCGGCGTCCCCTTCATTTTTGACCCGGGCCAGGGCCTGCCTATGTTCAACGGCGAGGAACTGCTGACCTTTGTACGCCAGGCCGACTATGTCGTGGTCAACGATTATGAAGGGCATCTTCTGGCCGAGCGCACGGGCCGCTCGCTGGAAAGCCTGGCGCACGAAGTAAAGGCCTTGGCAGTCACCTTGGGCCCCAAAGGCGTGCGGCTCTATAACAAAGGGCAGGTTCACGACATTACCCCAGTCGAGGCCAGCGCCATCGTCGACCCAACCGGCTGTGGCGATGCCTTCCGCGCCGGCCTGATGCACGCCATGCTAAACGGCATGGACATGCCCACAGCGGTCAGGCTAGGCGCTGTACTAGGGGCATTGAAAATCGCGCATCGCGGCGGCCAGAACCACAAATTCGATTTTGCTACGGTCACCAAAATTTTTCAGCATGCCTATGGCTACACCATCGCCTAACGCCAACCAGCGGTCCTAAGCGTGCGCACTGGCAGCATCGTGGCGCGCCAGACAACTGACCCGGAACAATTGACCGTCCTCGAGCCGAAAGGCCGTCAGACCCCCACCCCACAGGCAACCTGTATCCAGGGCCACGACATCCTCGCGCAAGAGCAGGCCCAGGGCGGACCAATGACCAAAAAAGACCCGCGCACCCAGACTGGCGCGACCCGGAAAGTTGAACCAAGGGATTAATTCCATCGGTGCCGAGACAGGGGGCCCCTTCTGCTTGAAATCCATCCCACCGTCAGCGTTCAGATAGCGTGTCCGGGTCAACACATTGGCGATCAGTCGCAACCGCTCCTGACCCCGTAGCGCCGCACTCCAGATACGCGGTTCATTACCATACATCCCCGCCAGGAAAGTACGCCAATGCGGGCCAGACAAGGTCTGTTGCAACTCCCCCGCCAAGGCCTCAGCCAGCTCCAAGCTCCAGCTGGGCAACAAGCCCGCATGAACCATCAGGTTGTCGCCTTCCCGGTACAACAAGGGCTGACGACGCAGCCAGTCCAGAAGGACCTCGCGGTCCGGTGCGGCCAAGATTTCGGACAAGGTATCCTTGTGGTGTGACGGGACAAAACCCTCGGCCACCGCCAAAAGATGCAGATCATGATTACCCAGCACCACCGAAACCTGAGCGTCGTGCTGCAGGCACCAACGCAACACCCCGGCAGAGTCCTCGCCCCGATTGACGAGATCACCGGTCAGCCAGATGCGGTCACGCGCTGGGTCGAAGGCCACCACCTCCATCATCTCCAAGAGGTCCGACAAACAACCCTGCACATCACCGATCACATAGGTACTCATGTGTCGAGTGTAGCCAGCCCGCTCCGTTGATACAATCGCGCCCCCATGCCCAAGCTCTCCGACCTCAACCCCGAACAGCGCGCTGCCGTCCGCCATCTCGATGGCCCCCTGCTGGTCCTTGCCGGAGCGGGCTCCGGCAAGACCCGCGTCATCACCCGAAAGATCGCCTGGATGGTGCAAGACTGCGCCATCGAAGCGCGCCATATCGCCGCCATCACCTTTACCAACAAGGCCGCCCGCGAAATGAAAGAACGCATCGGCAAGCTGCTCGTCAAGGGCGAGGGACGCGGCCTGACTGTCTCAACCTTCCACTCGCTGGGATTATCCATCCTACGCCAGGAAGCGACACATCTCGGCTACAAACCACGCTTTTCCATCCTCGACGCCACCGATGCACAGGCCATTCTGTCCGATATTCTCAAGGCCCCGGCCAAAGACAGCCTGCGTCAAGCCGTGACCGCAATCTCCAACTGGAAAAACGCACTCCTTGACCCCGAGGCCGCCCTGGCGACCGCTGACGATGAGACGGAGCGGCAACTCGCTACCGTCTATCGCGACTATCAGGCCACGCTACGCGCCTATCAGGCGATGGACTTCGATGATCTCATTCACCTCCCGGTCACCCTATTTCGCCAACATCCCGAGGTTTTGTCGCGCTGGCAGTCACGCTTGCGCTACCTGCTGGTCGATGAATATCAAGACACCAACGGTGCACAGTATGCCCTCCTGCGTCTCCTTTCCGGAGCGATGGGGCGCTTCACCGCCGTGGGGGATGACGATCAGGCCATCTACGCCTGGCGCGGCGCGGATATCACCAATCTGCGTCGTCTCGGCGAAGACTACCCGGGGCTACAGACCATCGCCCTAACCCGTAACTACCGCTCCAGCCAACGCATCCTGGAAGCGGCAAACCAGCTAATCACCCACAACCCGCGCCTGCACGAAAAACGCTTGTGGAGCGAACTGGGGCTGGGCGAACCCATTGAGGTTATCGCCTGTCGCGACGACCGCGCCGAGGCCGAAGGCATCGCCCTGCGCATCTCCGCACACCGTTTTGAGCGTCAGACACGCTGGGCCGACTACGCCGTACTCTATCGAGGCAATTATCAAGGCCGCCTCTTTGAAGAAGCCCTGCGCAGCGCGGGTATCCCCTATGTCCTGTCCGGCGGGCACTCCTTCTTCGACCGCAGCGAGATCAAAGACATCCTCGCCTACCTGCGCCTGATCGCCAACCCGGATGACGATCCGGCCTTCATTCGTGCCGCCACCACACCGCGCCGCGGCATCGGTGTCGGGACATTGGAGCGCCTCGGAACCTGGGCAGCCGAACGCCATTGCAGTCTATTCGAGGCCGCCTTTGAAACGGGTTTTGAGGCCCAGATCAACGCCAGACAACTTGAGCCGCTGCGCGAATTTGTCGGTTACATCAGCCGCTTGGGCGATCGGGCCCTGCGTGAAGCCGCTGGCCCACTCCTGAGCGAACTCCTGACCCACATCGAATACGAGGCCTGGTTGCTGGAAAGCGGGGACGAACGCGCGGCCCGTCAACGCTGGGGCAATGTCTGTGAATTCCGCGACTGGATTGGAAAAAAGGGAGAGGCGGACGACAAGACCCTGATTGACCTGACCCAGACCATCGCCTTGATGAATCTGCTCGAAGGCCGCGAAGAGGCAGAGCCCAACGCCGTGCGTCTGTCCACCCTGCACGCGGCAAAAGGACTGGAGTTTCCACATGTCTTTCTCGCCGGGGTCGAAGAGGAAACCCTACCGCACCGCGAATGCCTCGACGATGAGCGACTGGAGGAAGAACGCCGTCTCATGTATGTCGGCATCACACGCGCCCAGAAAAGCCTGACTGTCACCTGGTGCACCCGACGCAAACGCGCGGGCGACTGGCAAAGCTGCGAGCCGTCCCGTTTTCTGGATGAAATGGACAATGGCCAACTCCGTCACGCCGGGCGCGAGGCCCCCGTCGAAGCCAAGGAGGAGGGTAATCGCCGTTTAGCAAACCTGCGCGCCCTGCTCAACAAGTAAACGCAGGTTACAACGCGCGGCACCCTAACCGTGGACGATAAAAAGGCGCAACCTTGGTTGCGCCTTTTTTCTTACCCACCAACACACACCGCGTTATGGCTTTTCACCAGGCTTCAGCTTAGTGGATGACTTAGTGGCCGGCTTGGTAGCCGATTTGGCTGCGGCCGCCTGAGCAATAGCTGCCTTAGCCTCGGAAACCATATAGTCCGTCGCCAAACGGGCATCGACATCCGACAACTTCAGGTTACCGCCTTTGGCCGGGGCCGTATTCGTACCGTTAACCGCGCTCCGATACAACGCATCCATACCGCCCTTGATCAACGGCTTCCAGGCCGCCACATCGTTAAGCTTTTGCGCACCGGTCATGCCGCTGGTGTGGCAGGTCGCACATTCCTTGTCGTACACCGCCTTACCCTTAGCCAATTCACCCGCCGAAGGGACGCGTTCCTGCTGCAGCACGGCCACAAACTTGCCGCCCACAACGCTGGTCATGTACACCACGGCATTGGCCACTTCCTGGTCGGTCAGATCAGCATCACCGCCACGAGCAGGCATCTTGTTAAAACCCTTCAGGGCATGCGTCATCAGGGTGATGTAGCCCTGCGCATTGCGCTTGGCCCAGGCGCCAGCATCCTTGAACTTGGGTGAACCCAGTGCGCCGGAGCCATGACAGCTGGCACACACCTCGGTATAAACAACCTCGCCGCTACGATCAACATGCGGGACATTGGGGTCAATGGCCAGCGAAGTGCCATAGGGCTGGATGCGCGCACGCACTTCACTGTCTTGCGCAACAGCCGTATTGGCATCGGTCTGCCCGCCCTGGATCCCTATAGCGTAGGCAACGATCAGCAGAATGGCCACCAGGGGCGCCAGCAAACCACCAAGGAGTGCTAGCGAGAACTGTCGCGGCGTAGTTGGGGACACTTCGTTATCGTGAGACATACACTCGTCCTAATGTTGTTATTTTCAAAACCGGCGAATTATAAGGGCAAGAATCGAACTTGTGTCTGGCATCGTATCGGCTGTGTTATGCTTCGCACCCCCCCCGCGCCCGTAGCGCCGCTGGATCGAGGACTGCCCGCCGAAGGCAGGGGTCGGACGTTCGAATCGTCTCGGGCGCGCCACCCCCCACTGATCCACCCATACATCCTCCAACGTCGAATTGAAAATCTCGGTGCAAGTCAACCCCGCATGTCTCCCATTCGGACCTCATCAGCCCCAGACAAAAAAACGCCCTGTCGAGACAGGGCGTTTTTTCGCGACGCACGGGCGATTATTTCTTCTTCTTGCCCTTCGGTGCATTGACGGCCGCCTTAAAGCCTGCGCCAGCGCTAAAACGCGGCAAGGTGGCAGCGGCAATCTTGATCGCCTCACCAGTACGGGGATTCTTGCCCGTACGCGCTGCACGCTGCGTGGTTTTAAAGCTGCCAAAGCCAATCAGACTCACAACATTACCACCAGCAACGGCAGCCACAATGGCATCCACCGTTGCATTCAGAGCGCGACCGGCATCGGCCTTGGTCAGGTTGGAGGCAGCAGCAATTTGTTCGATCAGTTCAGTTTTATTCATCGTAAGTCTCCACAGATTTCAATTCGAAAGTTTAATACGCACTGTTCAAAGCTCTCATCTGAGCCTGAATGGCGCAAACACTACACGAGAATATTTTCTTAATCTACTCATAAAACCGAATTCTTTGGTTTTTTTGCGGAAATTACCCTAGTCTTTTGCTTGGGTATTGCCAAGATTGGCTGCTCAATGGCACACTGCACACTCAGAAAACACTATGACTCCAAAGAAACCATGAGCGGACTCACCCCCGAAACGCCCACCCCCACCGAGATCAAGCTTCACCAGCAATCGCGCCTCCTGGAGATTGCCTTCAGCAGCGGCGAGCGCTTCACACTCCCGTTCGAATTTCTGCGCGTCTACTCGCCCTCTGCCGAGGTGCGCGGCCACGGCCCGGGTCAAGAGACCTTACAGGTCGGCAAGAAAAATATCGAGGTCGCCAAGATTGAACCCGTCGGCCACTACGCCGTAACGCTGACCTTCTCCGACGGCCACGACTCCGGAATCTATTCCTGGGATTACTTCTACGAACTGGGCCGTCATCAAGAGGCCTACTGGAAGGCCTACCTGCTACGCCTGGAAGAGGCTGGCGCCGCACGCGAACCCAAGGCCGACAATCCGCTCAGCCTGGCGCCGGCCGCACCCACCTGCGGCGGCGGGTGTCACTAAACGCAAGCCCCGCGCCACTCGCGGCGGACATATCCGCTGCCACAGGCATCCCTTTCGAGATTGCCGACGAGCAGGATGCTGGCGGCGGCGGCATCCATCACGGCCGGATTCTCAAGGGCCGCTGCGGCCGCATATTTTTTGTAAAACTCAATCGCGCCGACCGCCTCGACCTATTCGAGGCCGAGGCCGATGGCCTGCACGAACTGGCCGCCACCGGATGCTTTCGTGTGCCAAAACCCGTTTCCTCTGGCGCAGACCGGAACACCGCCTGGCTCATCCTCGAGTACCTGCCACTTTCCAGTCGCGGCGACGCTGCGGCGCTCGGTCAGTCGCTTGCGTCGCTGCACCGCCACACCCAGCCCCGCTTCGGCTGGCGGCGCGACAACCATATCGGCAGCACATTGCAGCAGAACGACTGGAACGACGACTGGATTGCATTCTGGCGCGAACATCGCCTGGGTTTTCAGCTCGGCATCGCCCGCTGCAACGGCGCACCGGCCAGCCTCATCCATGCATGTCAGGCAATCATCAGCCACCTGCCCGATTTATTCGCCGATTACCGTCCAGTCGCCTCGCTGATACATGGCGATTTGTGGAGCGGCAACGCGGCTTATACAAACGGTGCGCCCTGTGTTTTTGACCCCGCCGTATATTACGGCGACCGCGAGGCAGACATCGCCATGACCGAGCTGTTCGGCGGATTCAGTCACGCCTTTTACACGGCATATCGCGCGGCATGGCCGCTCGATCCAGGTTACGAACGTCGGCGCGACCTGTACAACCTCTATCACCTGCTCAATCATTACAACCTGTTTGGCGGCGGCTATGGCCGCCAGGCCGAGCAAAGCGCAAAGCGCCTGCTGGCATTGCCCTGATCCTGACGAAACGCATCGCTTCCATAAATTTTCCCGGAATACTTTCCATGCATAATTTTTTCCGCTAGGATGCGCCATCTACTCAAGGTGGTCATGTACCGCACCACCCGGCGTCATCTCATATTCCCGCATATATCCCAAACAAGGACATTCCGATGAGTGAACACATTCATTATGTAACCGACGCCACCTTCGAACAGGAGGTTCTGCAATCACCGCTACCCGTTCTGGTGGACTATTGGGCCGACTGGTGCGGCCCGTGCAAGATGATTTCCCCCATCCTTGACGAGATTTCCAAGGAATACAACGGTCGTATCAAGGTCTGCAAACTGAACATCGACGACAACCAAGCCACCCCGCCCAAGTATGGCATCCGTGGCATCCCGACCCTGATGCTGTTCAAGAACGGCAATATCGAAGCGACCAAAGTTGGCGCCCTGTCCAAGTCGCAACTGACCGCCTTTGTTGACAGCAACATCTAAGTTTCGTTAATCTGCGCGCACCCGGTGTCTTGCCGGGTGCCATTCAGGCCTCCTTGAACAGGCCCGTGGTACTCAGTACCTACCTGATAAACATCCTATACTCACCTTCCCCCCTGCCGCTTTCGCGCGGCGTGCGCACATAAAGGCGCAGCCCCCAGCCCTCCGGCACATCCTGACCCTCCAGCCATGCATCTATCCGACCTAAAAATCCTTCATATCAGCAAACTCCTCGAAATGGCAGAAACGGAAGGCATTGAAAATGCCCACCGCATGCGCAAGCAGGAGCTGATCTTCGCCCTCCTCAAGGACAAGTCCAAGAAGGGCGAGACTGTTTTTGGCGAAGGGGTGCTTGAAGTCTTGTCCGACGGCTTTGGCTTTTTACGGACACCGGAGACCTCCTATCTCTCCAGTCCGGACGACATCTACATCTCGCCCTCCCAGATCCGTCGCTTCAATCTGCGTACCGGCGACAGCATCGAAGGTGAAGTCCGCACCCCCAAGGATGGGGAACGCTATTTCGCACTCGCCAAGCTTGGCAGTGTCAACGGCTATGCCCCGGAGACAATCAAGAACAAGATCATGTTCGAGAACCTGACGCCCTTGTTCCCGAACGAACCCTATGTCCTCGAACGCGACATCAAGAGTGAAGAAAACCTGACTGGTCGCATCGTCGACATCATCGCACCGCTCGGCAAGGGGTCGCGTGGCCTCTTGGTTGCAGCGCCCAAGTCAGGCAAGACGGTCATGATGCAGAACATCGCCCATGCCATCACAGCCAATTACCCCGATGCGATCCTCATTGTTCTGCTCATCGACGAGCGGCCAGAAGAAGTGACTGAGATGTCACGCACGGTACGCGGTGAAGTCGTTGCCTCAACCTTCGACGAACCCGCTACGCGCCATGTGCAGGTGGCCGAGATGGTCATCGCCAAGGCCCGCCGCCTGGTCGAGCATAAAAAAGATGTCGTCATCCTGCTCGATTCCAT
>SXRG01000099.1 GCA_005793645.1 Burkholderiales bacterium | reverse complement strand
AGGTCACCATCGGCGGCTGCGGCGGCTAATTCAGACGATAACGAGAAAAGGACACTATTATGGCAATGAAACTGCGTGCATCGATGTCTGGCGATACGGCCGATATCAAGTGTTTGATGAACCACCCGATGGAAACGGGTATGCGTAAAGACGCCGCTTCCGGTAAGGTTGTTCCGGCCCATTACATCACGGATGTGACCTGTACCGTCGGCGGCAAGACGGTGGTTGTTGCTCAGTGGGGCGGTGGCGTTTCCAAGAACCCGTACTTGGCCCTCAAGGTCAAGGGCGCCAAGTCCGGTGACAAGGTGACCGTGGACTGGACTGATAACAAGGGTGAGAAGGAATCCGTTAGCGCGAATATCGGTTAATGCGCCTAGGGTTTGGCCTCAGTCACGGGGCTGAACCCTTTCGGTTTACCTGGCGAAGGCATTCAGTGCGTGTCTTGGCCAGGTTCTCCGTAGAGATGGGAGCTGCGCCTTGCGCATGCAGATTACCGTGTTTTGGCCCCGCTCATTGGGCTTTTATGGCAGGATAAACATGCGCGAGAGGCGTGTCTCGGTCGGGCTGCTGTGTGCGTTTCTGAGTGGTGGGGTGAGTGCAGGTGCGCCGCATCCGGTTAATATCCGCCCGGACCTGGCCAAGTTGGTGGTTCAGCATGATGGGCGCCCCGTGATCGTGGAGCGTAATGTGGATCCGGAGAACATGATTGACCCGGATTTCATGATGACTTCGCGGGCGTGTCCGCCCTACTGCATCCAGCCGATGCAACTGGCGCCCGGGGTCGAAACCATTGGTGAGCTGGAAGTGATTGGTTATCTGCAGTGGGTCGGCAAGGATCATTCGGTGTTGGTGGTTGACTCGCGTGATGGGGACTGGGCGCAGCGGAGCGGGATCATTCCCGGTGCGGTTAACATCCCCTGGCAGCGTCTGCATCCGGCGCACAGTGAGCCAGAAAAGATCGCGGATGTCTTGTTGTTTCAGTTCGGCGCAGCGCGTCAGGCGGGGCTGTGGAATTTCGAGAATGTCAAGACGCTGGTGATGTATTGCAATGGCCTTTGGTGCGGGCAGTCGCCGACCAATATCAAGCAATTGCTGGCGTTGGGTTATCCAGCCCACAAGATCAAGTGGTACCGTGGTGGTATGCAGTCCTGGAAATCCCTAGGGCTGACCACGGTGTTTCCTGAGAAGAAGTAAAAAACGGTAATCAATACACATTGAGATATATAACGAATCGAGTCATCGCCTTACAACCAGGAGTCACACCATGAAACACATTGCATCTGCCTTTTTTATCACCTTGTCCGCACTGACCACAACCGCCTTGGCTAACCCTTACCTGGTCCCTGCGGCCCCGATGGTCCCTGGGGTGGCGGCTGCGCCGACTTACAGTCAGATGCCGCGCTATGCGGGCCCGTTCCAGTTGCCGATCGGCATGAACCAGAAGGGCACCAAACCCTATGAGATGTCCGGTATCGTGACCCGTGAGGAAAAGGCCAAGCTGATGGGCCAGATGATTCCCATGATGTCTGGTGCAGGCCGTATGGATGCCAAGGACATGATGATTCTGATGAGCACCAAGTACAAGGCTAAAGCAGGTCTCAGCTTTGATGATGTGGTGCAGTCGATGGAATTGAGGGCCAACAAGCTCAATATGAAGCGCGTCGGTCACAACCCGATGTGGAAGGATTTTGAGGCCGTTCTGGGTGATACCACGCGTCCGCGTATTGAGGTATTCCATTATTGTGATATCGCGGCAGGCCGTGAGGTGCTGAAGTTCGCTCCTGAGTCCATTGTTTATCTGCCGTGTCGTGTTGCCGTCATGGAAGACAATCAGAAGCAGATTTGGGTCCTGACCCTGGATTGGGATACCGCTTGGCTGAGTGCCATCAGTGGTCACATGGGCGTGCCGGATGATCTAGTGAAGGCAGCCAAGGATATTCGTTTTAAGCTGGATGACATGATGCAGGCTGCTGCCACCGGCGATCTGTAACCTGGATTGCCACACGCAGATCCCTCGGGATCTGCGTGTGGAGACGCACTAGGTTGTGGCTTTGGCCACCCGTAGCAACCCCTCCTGAACCGGCCGTAAGGCCGGTTCAGTTTTTTCACGCATCAGCGTGCCGATTGCCGTGCTGCGAGCAAAGATGGGTTCCACCAGATTGGCGTTTACCCGTGCGAGCGCGGTGGTCTCGGCGGTGGCGTGCGGCGAGAGGCGTTGCGTGAAGTGCTGGCCGATGGCATTGAGCGTGCGCGTGATTACTTCCTGGGTTTCTGGTTTGTCGAGAACCTCCAGGGCTGTGCGGGCAAAGACGCGGTCATCCTCGGGGCCGGTGGCACCCGGCAGGCGCGTGGCGCGCAGTTCCAGAAACCCGCAGTAGATGCAGCGACTGCGCTGCCCACGGCGCCAGATCGTATCTTCTTGCGTGGGGCTGAGGGTCTCGCTGTAGAGCAGAGTGATCACGGTGTCCATGATCGCGATGGGATCTTCCTGTAGAAAGGGTAGGTGTTCCATCAAAAAGTTAGCCAGAACGATCCCCATGTCCCCTTTGGCGACGGCAGACCGTTGCAGCATGAGCCGGGCATTTTCGATGTTGGGCATGGCCCACCAGGCCCGGCGGGCGATTTCGTGGGTCAAGGCAGGTGAGTGCGCGACGGCGATGATGGCCTCGGGTTCGCCGGACAGCAGGAGTTGCGCCAGATTGTCACCGGCCATCGGTCCGTTCCCCACCTGTCCGTGCCGGATCCAGCGCGACAGATGGACCGGATAGCCCTTCGGGGAACCTGGTGACCGGTTGGCCAGGGCCTCGCGTAGTCGGCGTATATAGCGTTCTGGCCGATCGTTGGGGTGCAAGGTGATCTGTACCTCGCCGTCCTCGGCAAGGGCGTGCAGGATGAGTTGTGACTCGTCGATGCGCACGGCCTGTAACGGGCGCGTAAACAGGATCTCTAGTCGGAGCTGGTCCTCAGCGGCGAGTTCCATCGGCGATTATTGAAGGGACGCTGGGCTGGCGGTGTAGTGAAATACTAAGCGGCGAGTCTTTCGAAGGCGTGTCGTGCGGCCGTGAAAGTGGCCTCGAGATCGGCTGTCTGATGTGCAGCGGAGACAAAACCGGCCTCAAACGCGGAGGGGGCGAGATAGACACCATGTAGCAGCATGAGGTGGAAGAAGCGGTTGAAGGCGTCCTTATCGCAGGCCATGACCTCGGCGTAAGAGGTGGGCACCCGAGCATTGAAATAGAGGCCGAACATGCCGCCGACACTCTGTGCCGAGAAGGGTACGCCGGTCTCCTGCGCGAGGGCGGTGAGGCCATCGACAAGCTGACGGGTGCGCGCGGCCAGGGCATCGTAGAAACCTGGCACAAAGGCCTTCTTCAAGGTGGCCAGGCCAGCGGCCAGGGCGACCGGGTTGCCGGACAGGGTGCCGGCCTGATAGACCGGACCGAGCGGCGCGAGCCGGGCCATGATGTCCTTGCGGCCACCGAAGGCACCGACCGGTAGCCCCCCGCCGATTACCTTGCCCAGCGTGGTGAGATCTGGCGTGATGCCGTACAGGCCTTGGGCGCATTGCGGGCCGACGCGGAAGCCGGTCATCACCTCATCGAAGATCAAGACGGCGCCATGTTTCGTGCAGTTGTCACGCAGACAGGCGAGAAATCCCGGGGCCGGCGTGATCAGATTCATGTTGCCAGCGACCGCCTCGACGATGATGCAGGCGATCTCACTACCGCGCTGTGCGAACAGTTCGTTGACCTGCTCGATGTCGTTGTAATTGAGCACCAGGGTGTGCTTGATGAAATCCTCGGGCACCCCAGCGGAACTTGGGTTTCCGAAGGTCAGCAACCCAGAACCGGCCTTGACCAGCAGGCTGTCGGCGTGGCCGTGGTAACAGCCCTCGAACTTGACCAGCAGCGAGCGACCGGTGAAGCCGCGGGCGAGGCGGATGGCGCTCATAGTCGCCTCGGTCCCGGAAGAGACCAAGCGAACCTGTTCCAGCGAGGGGAGTTGATGGGTCAGGAGTTCGGCCATCTCCAGCTCCATCGCGGTGGGCGCTCCGAACGACAGGCCACGGGCCGCCGCCTCTTGTACGGCGCGTACCACCTCGGGTTCGGCGTGGCCGAGGATCAGCGGGCCCCAGGAACCTACATAGTCGATGTATTCCTTGCCGTCGGCATCGGTGACGCGTGCACCCTGTCCGCGTTCAAAAAAACGCGGTGTGCCGCCGACCGAACCGAAGGCGCGGACGGGGGAGTTCACCCCACCTGGGATAAGGTGTTGGGATTTTTCGAATAGGGTGTCATTGCGCGAGGTCATAAGAGGCGTCCGGATGAGGCAGGTTAAGGATTAAACAGTTTAAGGATTGAGCAGGTTAATGAAGGCCCTGGCTTGGGCGCCGGGGTCGTCAGCATCGTACAGGGCGGCGATTACGGCCAACATATGGGCGCCGGCGGCGATCAACGGGGGGGCATTATCCACCGTGATGCCCCCGATCGCACAGAGGGGGCGGTTCAATTGTTGCCGAGCGGCGCGTAACAGGTTGGGATGAGCCTGTTGTGCCAAGGGCTTGGAGGTGGAGGGGAAGAAGCGTCCGAAGGCGACATAGTCCGCGCCCGCGGTGATCGCGGCACGGGCGCTGTCCACGCTTTGGTAGCAGGATGCGCCTAGACACAGGGGCGCCGGCAGATGGGCGCGGGCCGCAGCCAGGTCGCCATCGTCGGCCCCGAGGTGTACGCCGTCGGCGCCAACGGTGAGGGCCAGCTCGACATCATCGTTGATGATCAGACGCGCCCCGTAGGTGTGGGTGAGGGCGCGTAGGGCGCCGGCCTGTTCGGCGCGGTGACACGGTGTGGTTGTTTTGTGGCGATATTGCAGAATGCGGCAACCCGCGGCCAGGAGGGCCTCGGTGGTGGTCAGCAGCCGCCGCGTATTGGGCTCGTCCGGCGTGATGGCATAGAGCCCCTCAAGGGGCATCACGATCGTCGGTCTCCACAAGGGGGGCGCCCGCGCCATCCTCGCGGGCCCAGAACAGACGATCCGGAATAAACTGGCCCATGCCGGGGCGGAAGCCGTTGCGCAGGGTTTCGTAGGTGTATTCCTGTGCGTCCTTGATGGCCGTGGCTATGTCCACGCCTTGAGCCAGCAAGGCGGCGATGGCGGAGGCGAGGGTGCAGCCGGAGCCGTGATAGCTGTGTGGCAGACGGTCCCAGGCCAGTGCGATCGCTTGATCTTCAAGGCCGTAGAGGGTGTTGATCACCTGTGGGGTTTGTTCGTGCGAGCCGGTGATGAGGACGAACTCGCAGCCCATGTCGAGTAGACGCATGGCACAGGTATCAAGGTCGGGTGGTTCGACATCCTCCTCCTCCTCGACCAGGCGGCGGGCCTCGACGCTGTTGGGTGTGATCAGTGTGGTTTGTGGCAGGAGCAGGTCGCGCAGGGCGCCGAGCGTCTCCTCCGTGGCTAGGTCATCGCCACGCCCGGAGGCCAGGACCGGATCGAGAATAAGCGGGATGTCGGGGTAATCCGAGACGATCTCGGCGATGGTGGCGACAATCTCGGCGTTGCCCAGCATGCCGACCTTGAAGGCGGCGACCGGCATGTCTTCGAGGATGGCGCGGGCCTGGTCGGCGACCCATTCTGGCTCTAGCACCATGAAATCTTCGACCCCTCGCGTGTCCTGCACGGTAACGGCCGTAACCACAGTGAGCGGGTGGCAGCCGAGGCTGGCCTGGGTCAGGATGTCTGCCTGAAGTCCCGCGCCGCTGGTAGGATCCGTAGCGGCGAAGGTGAGGATGATGGGGGGCGTGGCAATCATGGGCGGATTATGCCGCAGATCGGGCGATCCTACTCAGGCCGTCCAGTTCACCCAGCCGAAGTGAGCGCTGGCCAACACCAGCAGTCCGAAGCCGATCCGATACCAGGCGAATACGACAAAGCTGTGTTGCGACACAAAGTGGATAAAGGCGCGCACCGCCCACATGGCAGAGAAAAATGCGGCGACAAAACCGATGGCAAATACCGGCAGGTCGTCCAGTCGGAGCAGCGCCCAGTTTTTGTACAGGTCGTATGCTGTGGCGGCGAACATCGTCGGGATGGCGAGGAAGAAGGAAAACTCAGCCGCCGTTTTGCGGTCCAGTCCGAACCACAGGCCGCCCAGGATGGTGGCGCCGGAGCGCGAAGTACCGGGGATCATCGCCAGCGTCTGGGCGAAACCTATCTTCATGGCATCTGTCCAGCGCATGGTCTCTACTGCCAGAATGCGCGGGTGATAGTGGCGTTTTTCAAGCCAGAGGATGAGCAGTCCGCCGATGATCAGCGCCGTGGCTACGGTGATCGGATTGAAGAGCGCACCCTTGATCGTGGAGTGGAACATTAGCCCCAGTACTGCTGCGGGCAGGAAGCCGACGAACAACAGACCGACAAAACGCTGCGCGCCGGTATCCGACGGTAGGCCGCGCACCACACCGGTCAGGCGATCACGGTAGTCCCAACAGACCGCCAGGATGGCCGCGAGCTGGATGACGATCTTGAACACCTTGCTGGCCGCATCGTTATAACCGAGCAGGTCGCCGACGATAATTAAATGGCCGGTGCTGGAGATGGGCAGGAATTCGGTCAGACCCTCGATGATGCCGAGAATCAGGGCAAAGAGATAAAGGGAGTCCACGCAAGGCCTTTTAGCTAGGGTGCGGCATTGTAGCAGGGCGAGTCACCCTTTCGAGATGGGACAGGTAGGCCAGGGCCGCTTCCCGATGGGCGCCACACATTTCGGTTGACGGTTGCAGGCCGCTGCAACAGGCCGGTCGCTCGGGCTGTCCAAATAAACGGCAACGCCAGATTGCATCGAGGTGCTGACACGGTACACCGGCGGGTTTGTTCAGCGAGCTGATCGACGGCGCGATGCAACAGGCCCCGCAACCAAGGCGGCAGTCCATAGGGGTCAGATCCGGTGATAGACCTCGGCCCCGGTCTTCACAAACTCCACCGACTTCTCTGCCATACCACGCTGTACCGCCTCGGTTTCAGACACTCCCTGCGCGGCAGCGTAGTCGCGAACATCTTGGCTGATCTTCATCGAGCAGAAGT
>SXRG01000098.1 GCA_005793645.1 Burkholderiales bacterium | reverse complement strand
GGAACTGCCAGAAGTCGGGCATCAGCCATGGGTGTGGATAGGACGACACGCCCTCGCCGGTCGATTCCTGACGAAAGTTTTCGAGTTGTTGTTCGCTGATGCGGCCTTCGATGAATGCGCGGGCATAGATTCCGGGGGCTGAGTGGCCTTGGAAAAAGACCAGATCGCCGCCGCTGGGGTGATTCGGACCGCGGAAGAAGTGGTTAAAGGCAACATCATAGAGGGTGGCCGCCGACTGGAAGCTGGCGATATGGCCGCCGACACCGGGCGCCTTGTCATTGGCACGCATCACACAGGCAATGGCGTTCCAGCGGATCATGGCGCGGATGCGGCGTTCCATGGAAGTGTTGCCGGTATGCTTGTTCTGATGATGGGTCGGGATGGTGTTGACATAGGCCGTGGTGGCGCTATAGGGCAGGTTGGTGCCGGAGCGGCGGGCCTTGTCGATCAGGCGCTCAAGCAGGTAATGTGCGCGTTCGCTGCCTTCCTGTTCGAGAACGGACTTGAGGGCATCCAGCCATTCTTGGGTTTCTTGCGGGTCAATGTCGTGGGCGCTTGATGCCATGGGATAGATCTCCGAAGGGGCGCTTATTGAGCTTGCGCCTGAGAGTTCGAGGGTTTTAAATTTGCTGCGATGCGCTTTGGGGCGGCATTTTTTATAGCGGATAGGATCGCGTACATGTTGTAATTTTCGCCGCCCTTGTGTCTTGAGTCAATTTAATACTAAGTATTAATGTCATTAATGATGGAGTTGTATGAAAGTATCTGATCGGCCTGAATTGGCCACGGTCCGCTTGATTAATACGGTGATGTCTGCGCTCCCAAAAGGAGTGCAGCATCTGTGCCTGATTTTGCCCGAGGAGGGCGCTTGGCCCGAGGTCGGGCATGAAGCCCCGGGCCTGGATGCCTTGCAGGCCAACTTGGTGCGGCGGCGTAGTAAGGCGTTAACCGATAAGCCAGTGTTGGTCGAAATGTCCGGCGGGGTTTTGGTCAGTTGGGTCAGGGTTCCGGCCGAAGGGGCGTCCTTCGCGGTGCATACCCGTTTGCGCGAGGCCTTCAAGCCCCTCTTGGCTGAGCATGCGGAGCGTCTGCATGTTGCGGCCTATGGCTCGGATGATTTTCGGGCGCGGATGCTGGCGGCGGCGGCGTATTGTGTTTGGCTCAATGCCACCCCCTTGCCCACGCTGAAGACGAAGCCCCCGTCAGTGGTATTAAAAAAAATGACCTTGCAGGGGGCCTCGGTCTTACCGGATCTGGTCCGGTTCCGCGCCTTGGCTGAGGCCAATACTTTGACACGGCACTTGACCCTGATGCCGCCCAATGTGTTGACTCCGGGTCATTACCGGAAAGAGGTGGCGGGTTTGGCGCGTCAGCAGGGCTGGCAGATGACGACCTATGGCCTGGATAGATTGCACACGATGGGGGCCGGCGCGTTTGTCGCTGTGGCGCAGGGCTCGCAGCGGGGCTCACAACGGGCCGATGCCGCCATCATCAAGCTGGTCTATGACGGGGCGGCCAAGGGGAAGGGTGATATTGCCCTGGTCGGCAAGGGGATCTGCTTTGATACCGGTGGGCATAACCTGAAGCCGGCCCGTTATATGTCGGGGATGCATGAGGACATGAACGGTTCGGCGGTCGTCTTGGGGATATTGTTGGCGGCCACGCGACTCAAGTTGTCGTTGCGCCTGACAGCCTGGCTGGCGGTGGCTGAAAATCACCTCAGTCCGGAGGCCTATACCCAAAACGCCGTCGTGACGGCCTTGAACGGCACGACCATCGAGGTGGTTCATACCGATGCCGAGGGGCGCATGGTTTTGGCCGATACCCTGACCTTGGCGGCGCGTGGTAAACCTGACGCCATTCTCGATTTTGCAACCCTGACCGGCTCGATGCACACCGCATTGGGGACGCGCTATTCGGGGGTGTTGTCCAACCGCGAGACCTTATTGAGCGAGGCCGTGGCGGCAGGGATGGCAACTGGGGAGCGGGTCTGTGCCTTTCCGCTGGCGGCCGATTATGATCCGGCGCTTGATTCCGAGATTGCGGATGTCAAGCAATGCACCCTGGAGGGCGAAGCTGACCATATCCTGGCAGCGCTGTTCCTCAAACGGTTTGTGGAGGATCGGCCGTGGCTACACATGGACCTGTCCGCGAGCCGCTGCAAGGAGGGCCTTGGGGCGGTCGACACGGAGGTAACTGGTTTTGGTGTGGCTTGGGGCCTGGAGATGCTGGGGCGGCTGGGTCAGGACAGAGGATGCTGATCAGGCGTTGTGGCGGGCTACGATAGCCTGCAGCATGGTCACTGCGAGATCACTGTCGTTGAGGGCCGGGATGTAGTTGAATTCCAGCCCACCTGCACCGAGGAAGGTTTCTTTGCCCTCCATGGCGACCTCTTCCAGGGTTTCCAAACAGTCGGTGGCAAAACCTGGACAGAAGGCGTCAACGCGCCGATATCCTTCGTGGGCCAGGCTGCGCAGGGTTTCATCGGTATAGGGCTGTAACCATTTTTGCAGGCCGAAGCGGGATTGGAAGGTGATTCGAAACCCCTCTTCTGGGAGCTTCAGCGCATCGGCCAAGGCCCTCCCGGTGTACAGACACTCTTGTTCGTAAGGGTCGCGCTGGTTTGAACTTTTCTGGGGCAGGCCGTGAAAACTCATGAGCAGACAATCTGGACGGCCGTGCTGTTGCCAGTAGGTCAACACCTGTTGTTTGAGGGCTTCGATGTGAGCCGGGTGGTCGAAGTATTGCCGGATCAGGCGCAATTCGGGCTGGTTGCGCCAGTGCAGCAGGGTGGTAAATACGGCGTCATAGACGCTCCCTACGGTGCTACTGGCGTATTGCGGATAGAGCGGCAGAATGACGAGGCGGTCGCACCCGGCGGTACGCAGGGCTTCCAGGCCTGCGGCGATGGAGGGTTGGCCATAGCGCATCGCGGTAACGACGCGTGTGTCCTCCAGGGCCGCTTCCAGTTTCGCGGCGAGGCGCAGGGTGTTAACGAGCAGCGGAGAGCCATCCGGGGTCCAGATGCTGGCGTATTTGCGTGCTGACTTAGCGGGTCGGGTGTTGAGGATGATGCCGCGCAGGATGGGTTGCCAGAGCAGAGCCGGCTGTTCAACGACGCGCGGATCGGACAGAAATTCCCTCAGATAACGGCGCACATCCGGGGCAGTGGGACTGTCCGGTGTCCCCAGATTGACCAGTAATACCCCTTTGCGATGTTGGGTGACCGTTGGGCGCAGGGGTGGTTCAGTCAGGTACGTCGAGGCAAACAGAGGCATGAACGCGTCTTTCAAAGGCGATTTAGGGATGGCTTAGTGCATTGGATAGCAGGCGCGAGGTGATATCGACGATGGGGATGACGCGCTCATAGGCCATCCGGGTCGGGCCGATGACGCTCAGGGTGCCGACCACCTCGCCGTTGACGGAATAGGGGGCCGCCACAACGCTGCATTCATCGAGCGAGGCTACGCCGGCCTCGGCTCCGATGAACATCTGGATGCCGTTGGCATGGTGGCCGAGATCCAGCAGTTGCATCAGTTCGGTGCGGTGTTCGAATAGGCGGAATAGTTCGCGCATCCGATCCATGTTGTAGGACAGATCTGGGGTATGCAACAGGTTGGATTCACCGCTCACCACATACTGCTCGCCCGCTGTATTCAGGGTCTCGTTTCCGACTTCGACAGCCATCGACATCAGGGCGCTGATGTCGGCGCGCAGACCGGACAGTTCATGCTTCAGGCGCGGTCGAACGGCCTCGAAGGTTAGACCGGCGTAGTGGCTATTAAAATGGCTTGCGGCACGGGCCAGTTGCTCCTGACTGTACGGTCGGTCGGTAAACAGGATCCGGTTCTGTACATCGCCCTCGTCGGTGATGATGATAAGCAGGACGCGGGTGTCTGAGAGGCGCAGGAATTCGATCTGCCGGAAACTGGGTTCGCGGCGTCGAGAGACGGCGACGATGCTCGCAAACTGGGTCAGTTCCGAGAGCAGGGTGGCGGCCGTGGTGATAATGCGGTGGGGATCGCTGGCCTGGCTATTGAACAGGAGGGCGGTCTCGATCTGGTTACGATCCGGGTCGTTCAGGGGTTTGACGGTCAGCAGGGTATCGACGAACAGCCGGTAGCCACGTGGGGTTGGGATGCGGCCGGCCGAGGTGTGCGGGCTGGTGATGAAGCCTCCCTCCTCAAGGTCGGACATGATGTTGCGGATCGAGGCGGGGGATAGGTCAAGGCCCGCATGGTGGGCCAGCGTCCGTGAACCGACCGGTTGCCCGTCATGGATATAGCGCTCAACCAGCGTCTTTAGCAGGGTGCGGGCACGGGGTTTTAGTTCAGCGTTTGGCGGCATGCCATAATCCATGGGTCAGTATTTGGCGCCTAGTGGCGCAGCATCCTTGTCAGTTTCATTATTCCAACCCCTATAATCTTACGCTATGCCCACACTGTTCAAGACCATCGCCTTGGTTGGAAAATATGAGAGCGCCGTCGCCTGCGGATCGCTGACGCGTCTCAATGCTTGGCTGACCCGATCAGGTTATGAGGTTTTGGTGATGCCTGAGACAGTGGGTCTGTGCGGTGCGGGCAGCGCACGCTTGGCCAGTTTCGAGGAGATTGGTGCTCAGGCGGATTTGGTCATTGTCTTGGGCGGTGATGGCACCATGCTGCATATGGCGCGCCAGATCGCCAATTATCAAGTGCCGTTGATTGGGGTCAACCAAGGGCGCTTGGGTTTTCTAGCGGATGTCTCCGTAGACACCATGATCCAAACCTTGCAGGAGATGTTGGCCGGGGCGCACCAGATTGAAGAGCGCATCTTGTTCGACTGCCGCGTCGAGGACAGTGACACCCAATTGCTGGCGACACATGCCTTTAATGATGTGGTGGTCAGTAAGGGAGACATGGGCCGCCTGATTGAGTTTGAGGTGTATATCGAGGGCCAATTTGTGTACAGCCAGCGGGCCGATGGTCTGGTGGTGGCGACCCCGACTGGGTCGACGGCGTATGCCCTGTCGGCCGGTGGGCCCATCTTGCATCCGACCCTAGAGGCGGTGGTGCTGGCGCCGATCTGCCCGCATACCCTCTCGGCTCGGCCGATTGCGGTCAACAGCCACTTCGAGATCGAGATCAATCTGATCCAGGCTGCGGATGCGCGAGTGCATTTTGATGGCCAGGACCACTTCGACCTGAGTGTCGGTCAGCGCGTCATCGTGCGCCGTGCCGTTAATACTGTGCGCCTGCTGCATCCCGTTAATCACAATTACTACGATACCTTGCGTCAGAAATTGCATTGGGGCGAAAAGCTCTGATCTGCGATGCTGTTGTCCCTCTCGATCCGTGATTTTGTTTTGGTCCGTGGGCTGGATCTAACTTTTTCGTCTGGCTTCGGAGTCTTGACGGGCGAGACAGGGGCCGGCAAATCCATTTTGCTTGGGGCCTTGAATCTGGCCCTGGGGGGGCGTGCGGAAGGGGACCTTGTGCGTCAGGGGGCCGAGCGGGCCGAGATCAACGCCGAGTTTTCCTGTCCCGACGCGAGCCCCGCCGCTATCTGGTTGCAGGAGCAGGACCTGGTTGGTGATCCGGGTCTGTGTTTGGTGCGGAGGACGGTGGAGGCAGGCGGCCGTTCGCGTGCCCAGATCAACGGCATTAGCGTGACTCAGGCCCAGCTCAAGGCCGTGGGCGAATATCTGATCGACATCCATGGGCAGCACGCGCATTACTCCCTGTTGAAACCCGCACGCCAGATGGAAATCCTCGATGAGGCTCTCGGCCTTGTGGCAGAGGGGGTCACGCTGGCTGCAGCCTGGTGGGCCTGGAAGGCGGCCGAGCAAGGCTTGGCCGAGGCGACTCGCCAAGGTGAGACCCTGGCTCAGGTATTAGCGCAGTGGCAATGGGTGGCAGACGACCTGCGGCGGCTGGACCTGCACCCGGACGAATGGGCGCAGATTCAGGTTGAACACAGCCGCCTCGCCCACGCGGCCGACCTGTTGGCTGGGACACAAGAGGTCGCTGCAGCGCTTGTGGGCGACGAGGGGGCCACGCTGGCCCGGCTGAGTGGTGCGCGACAGCGTCTTTCCGGCTTGGCTGAAATGGATCCTTCTCTCGCTGAGTCCCAAACCCTGATTGACAGCGCTATGGCCGAACTTGAGGAGGCGGCGCGCGGCTTGAATCGCTATGCGGAACGGGTTGAGATTGACCCGCAGGCCCTGAATCAGATTGAGGCGCGGATGGCCGACATCAGCGCGACGGCGCGGCGTCATCAGGTTGCAGTCGATGCCTTGCCGGAATTGTTTGAGGCAACGCAGCAACGGCTGGCTGAGGCACAGGCCAGTGCTGACCTTCAGGCGCTGCAGGAAGCCGCAACCGAGGCCGGAAGGCAATGGCAGATGCAGGCTGATCGCCTTAGCGCGGCGCGTGTTCAGGGTGCCGCTCCGCTGGCGTTGGCGGTGACAGCGGTGATGCAGGAACTTGCCATGGCGGGCGGTCGTCTGGAGATCATTGTGGAGCGTGGTGCGGCGGGACCTCAAGGTCAGGATAGCGTTGCATTCCAGGTGGCACCGCACGCCGGTCAGGATCTGAAACCCTTGGCTCAGACCGCCTCGGGCGGCGAGCTGTCACGCATCGGGCTGGCCCTGCAGACCATACTAGCTGAGGACAAGGGTAGCGATACGCTGGTGTTTGACGAGGTCGATGCCGGCATTGGTGGGCGCGTGGCCAGTGTGCTGGGGCAAAAATTGGCGGCGCTCGGCCGCGGGCGACAAGTCATCTGCGTGACGCATCTGCCGCAGGTGGCCGCCGTCGCTGACTATCAGTATGCGGTGAGCAAGCAGGTGGAGGCCGGGCAGGCTACGACGGTGGTGCACCGGCTGGACACTGAGGAGCGTATCGACGAGATCGCCCGCATGCTGGGTGGGCTGGAGATTACCGCCACGACGCGTGAACACGCGGCCGAGCTGATTTGTAAAGGGGCTGCCGTTTAGGGTTTGCGCAGGTGCTTGCAGTCCTTGCGGGTGCATTCGACATACAGCGTCAGGTGGTGCTCACGGATCTTGAAGCCGTGTTTCTTGGCCACGGCCTTCTGCCGGGTCTCAATTTCGACATCGTGAAATTCCTCCACGCGGCCGCACTGTATGCACACCATGTGATCATGATGTTCGCCTGGATCGAGTTCAAAGACGGCCTTATCGTCATCAAAGTGATGTCGTAACAGCAGCCCGGCCTGTTCAAACTGCATCAGGACGCGATACACGGTCGCTAAGCCTACATCGTAGTTCTCGGTGATCAGAATACGATAGACCTCATCGGCAGAAAGGTGATGACGCTCGCTGGACTCGAACAGTTCCAGGATGCGCTTGCGCGGCGCGGTTACTTTCAGTCCAAGGCTCTTGAGTTGATCGCCGGTCGTCATTTCCTGTTTTGGTCCTTTATAGGGTGCGTTATCATAGCGCGACCTATCCTCTTGTGACCGATTATGCGAAATCCCCTTGTTTTGTTCGCAATCCTGACCTTGGCATTGTCTGGATGCAGCCTTAAGGACAGCCTTAAGGACAGCCTTCGCAATCCGCTCGACGCGATCCAGCCTTACAGACTCGACATTCCCCAGGGCAATATCATTACCCAAGAGATGGTGGACAAGCTGAAACCCGGCATGACCCGCTCCCAGGTCCGTTTTGTTCTGGGCACGCCCCTAGTGGTGGATGCCTTCCGTTCCAACCGTTGGGATTTTGTGTACACACTGAAAAAGGGTGGCAAGGTTGTCGAGTCGCGGCGCGTGACGATTCTTTTTGAAGGGGATCGCCTGCAAGCCATCGAAGGTAATGTGGTGGCCGCGACACCTGCCACCGTAACCCCCGCGCCTAGCGAGGTGAAACCATGATCGTTCCCGTCACCCTTGCCGGGTGCTCCGGCCGCATGGGCCGCGCCTTGCTCGAAGCGGTTCTGGCCGCATCGGATATGCGCCTGGTTGCCGCGCTGGACCGTAGCGGCAGTGCGCTGCTAGGTCGCGACGCTGGCGAGTTGATCGGCCCGGCATTGGGTGTCGCTATCAGCGACGATGTGGATGCCGCGCTTGAGAACAGCCGGGTTCTGATCGATTTCACCCGTCCTGAGGCGACGCTGGCCTATCTGCCGCGTTGCATTGAACACGAAGTGCCCATCGTCATTGGCACCACGGGTTTCGACGCCGCTGGGAAGGCGGCCATTGCCGCTGCTGCTGAGCGTATCCCCGTCTGTTTTGCGCCCAACATGAGCGTCGGCGTAAATCTCGTTTTTAAATTACTCGATGTTGCGAGCCGCGTACTCAACGAAGGCTATGACATTGAGATTGTCGAGGCGCACCACCGTCACAAGGTCGATGCGCCGTCCGGAACCGCCTTGCGCATGGGCGAAGTCATTGCCAACGCACTCGGCCGCGATCTCAAGGAATGCGCGGTCTATGGTCGTGAAGGTGTTACCGGCGAGCGCAGCCCAAACACCATCGGCTTTGCTACCGTGCGCGCCGGCGATGTGGTTGGCGATCACACGGCCTTGTTTGCGGCGATGGGTGAGCGCGTTGAAATTACGCATAAGGCCTCCAGCCGCCTCACTTTTGCCAACGGTGCCCTGCGTGCTGCGCGTTACCTGCAAGGCAAAACCGAAGGTCTCTACGACATGCAGGATGTGCTGGGGCTGCGTTGAGCGCTTGGCCCATCTAGGCTATTCCAGATGGGCTGTTTTGCGACGCTGCCCAGAACGCGTATAAAACCGCTG
>SXRG01000097.1 GCA_005793645.1 Burkholderiales bacterium | reverse complement strand
TGTACGAAATTTCCTTGAGCTTGAGCGCACCTTCAAGGGCAATCGGGTAATGCCTTCCGCGGCCTAGGAACAGGGCGTTTTCCTTGCGTGCAAAGGCCTCGGCCCAGGCGATGATTTGCGGCTCCAGGGCCAGTACGGCATTGATGGCTTGCGGTAGATGGCGGATTTGATGGAGGATCGCGTGTTCAGACGCGGCGTCCAGTCGGCCACGCGTTTTCGCCAGCGTCAGGGCTAACAGGTAAAGCGCCACCAGTTGCGTGGTGAATGCCTTGGTCGATGCGACGCCGATTTCCACCCCGGCGCGGGTAATGAAGGCCAGCGCCGTTTCGCGCACCATGGCGCTACTGGCGACATTACAAACGGCCAGGGTATGACTATGTCCCAGGGCCTTGGCGTGGCGCAAGGCGGCCAAGGTATCGGCCGTCTCACCCGATTGTGAGATGACCACAACCAGCGCATTGGGGTTAGGCACGGTCTCGCGATATCGGTATTCGCTTGCAACCTCAACCTGACAGGGAATTCCGGCCACGGCCTCAAGCCAATATTTAGCCGTACAGCCGGAGTAATAACTGGTGCCGCAGGCGAGGATGAGCACACTATCGATGGCGGCAAAATGGGATGCCGCCTCGGCGCCAAACAAGTCCGGCTGAATATGCAGAATATCGCCCAAGGTATCGGCCACCGCGCGCGGTTGTTCAAAGATCTCCTTTTGCATGTAATGCTGGTACGGCTCCAGCTCAACCGCGAGGGAAAGGGTCTGCACCGGCTGCATGGGCCGAGTGACAGACTGTCCGTGCAAATCTTCAATACGCAAGCCAGAAGCACCTAGCGCAACGATGTCGCCCTCTTCAAGGAAGGCCATCTGTGTCGCGTTGCCGGCGACAGCCAGGGCATCGGAAGCGAGAAATTGCACTCCATCGCCCATCGCGACCACCAGCGGCGAACCGGAACGCGCGCCAATTAGGGTTTCGGGCTGATCGGCCGCCATGACGGCAATCGCATAGGCCCCATGAAGCTCGGCCACGGCCGCACGCACACTGGCCAACAGGTCTCCGGCTGACGCAGTATCGGGCGTGGTGTAAGCAAGATGCACCAAATGTGCGATCACCTCCGTATCCGTCTCTGACTCAAACAGATAGCCCATGGCCTGTAGACGCCGACGCAGGTCTTCATAATTTTCGATGATGCCGTTATGCACCACGGCGATCAGATCACGCGAGACATGCGGGTGGGCATTCAGGGTGTCTGGTTTGCCGTGCGTGGCCCAGCGTGTGTGGGCAATGCCTAGGCCGCCCTTAAGATGTTCTGTCTGCGTTTTAAGGTCGGCCACGCGGGCTGTGGTACGACTGCGCTGCAAACCACCCGCCGCAACGATGGCGACACCGCACGAGTCATAACCGCGGTATTCAAGTCGACGCAACCCCTCAACCAGGGCCGGAACACAATTACTCGCACCGACGGCACCCACGATCCCGCACATACGATTTCCCTATGGATTTAGTTGCTGCAAGTGTACGCGATCGGGCACGCCTTTGATGATGTTGCGTGAACCTTATTGAGCTAAACGCTTGCTCGCAGCCGCTCGCTGTTCCGCACTCAGGCGCTTTTCAACCGAGTCGCGCGCCCGGGTAGCGGTTGGGAACTGCTTGGCCTCGGCACGACTGAACCAGATCCAAGCCGCTTCAAGATCTTTTTCCACGCCCTCGCCACGCAGATAAGAAAGCCCAAGATAAAACTGAGCCGCCGCATGACCCTGGCGTGCCGCCAGTTTCAGCCAACGGATGGCCAGATCTTGATCAGGCTCGACCAGGAGCCCCCTCGAATAAATCTGGTAAAGGCCATACTGCGCATCGGCATGGCCGTCCACCGCCAAGGGCTCCCACGCCCTTCGCGCTACCGTGTAATCAAAAAAATTGAACGCCGTACGCGCCGCCGCCACGGGGTCCTTCGGCGTCACCACCGGATTCACCTCAGAGCTGAATGTACTCACGGATTTCATGTCCGTTGAGATGGACAGCGCTTCCCCTGCAGCAGCCCCCTGTACAACACTCGCGCCGGCACACGCCAACGACACACTTAGCAACCAATACCTCACCTAGAGCCCCTTATTTCACATTCTTGACGGGTCTCTTCCATCCACTCAGGGTTATTTGTTTCGCACGAGACAGGGTTAATTGACCCGCCGGCGCATCTTTTGTCAGTGTTGTACCCGCCCCCAGCGTAGCGCCCCGACCCACCGTCACCGGCGCAACCAACTGAGTATCCGAACCAATGAAAGCCTCGTCTTCAATCACCGTACGATGCTTGTTAGCACCATCGTAGTTGCAGGTAATCGTACCGGCACCGATATTGACTTTACGACCCACCGTGGCATCACCCACATAGGATAAGTGATTAATCTTGGAATTGAACCCTACCTGAGCGTTTTTAATCTCGACAAAATTTCCGATGTGGGTTTCTGCCGACAACTCCGTGCCAGGGCGTAACCTGGCAAATGGACCAATGCGGCTGGCCTCGCCCACTTGTGCGCCATCGATATGAGTGAATGGCTGAACCTCGACGCCATCGGCCAGCGTAGCATTCCGAATCACGCAGTGAGCGCCCACTTTCACGCCATTACCTATTTTTACATCGCCTTCGAACAGGCAGTTAACATCGATAAAACAATCCCTGCCACAGTTCAGACTGCCCCGGATGTCGATGCGCGCGGGGTCAGCCAGGGTCACCCCTGCATTGAGCAGCGCTCCGGCGAGGTTGGCCTGATGACGGCGTTCCAGCTCAGCAAGCTGGGCGCGGCTGTTAACGCCCAGCACCTCCCATTCCGCGCCCGGATGACAGGGCACGACGCGCAGGCCGTCGGCGACCGCCATGGCAATGATGTCGGTCAGGTAATACTCGCCCTGGGCATTGTTGCTGGAGAGCCTTGAAAGCCAGCCGGAAAGTCGCCCCGGTGGCACAGCGAAAATGCCAGTGTTGACCTCGTCAATCGCCAGCTCATCGGCCGAGGCGTCCTTGTGCTCGACAATGCGGATCACTTGTCCGGCTGCACCACGCACGATGCGGCCATAACCGGACGGATTGGCGAGCCGCACCGTAAGCAGCGCCAGCGCGCCTTCCTCGGCAATCAATCGCATCGCGGCCAAGGTCTCGGCCCGGATCAAGGGCACATCACCATACAGAATCAGGGTCGTAGCGGCGGCATCGAGATACGGGATCGCCTGCTGTACCGCATGACCCGTGCCCAGTTGCGGCTCTTGCTTCGCCCACGCTAATTCAGGGCGGACTATGGCCTGCGGCAACGCCTCGCCTCCGTGGCCATACACCACACAGATCTTGTCGGGTTGGAGGCTATCCGCAGCGGCCAACGCATGGCTCAGAAGGGGTTTTCCAGCGAGCGGGTGTAGCACTTTTGGCAGATCAGAATGCATCCGAGTGCCTTTACCGGCAGCGAGTATGACAATGTTAAGTGCGGCCATATCAAGTCTTCAAAGGTTGAGCGCACTCATTATAAAGGCCGCCCGTTATAAGTGCTTAACCCTGCCTAAGGTGTTGGGCAGCGTCCCGCCGCATCGAGCTTCATCCAGCGAACCAGCCAATCCCGCGCCTTTTGCCG